>DASVGM010000050.1:0-4291 GCA_036379555.1 Pirellulales bacterium
TCCGACCGCATGGATGGACGGCGCGTTCCGGCGGCCGCCGAGGGCTGCCAGCGAGGTTCTAGCCCGGAGTATACATCGGCTCTCGCGTAGGCAGCGCACACTGCGTAGCAGAATTCGGCACCGTCTCAAATCGCAACCTGAAGGGTTGAAAGTTGTTAGAGGCTATCCGAAAACTCGCCGTGGGGCGGGCCGCCGGCCCGTCTGGAAGCGAAAGACGGCTCGGCGAGCCGCCCCACGATACGCTGTCACGGTGAAATCCGAGTTTTCGGATAGCCTCTTACTTCGTTTCGCGATGGCAGCGTTGCACCCTTGATGCCACCCGCTTGCCGGGTGGAGAATCACGACCGCACTTCATCGACCACCGCATATTGAACCTTCCAAATGCATCGAGTAGGTCACGACGCTTAGGCCGAAAGATTGCCCCGCGGCGAGGCTTATGGCACAATGAGGGCAGTTCCTACCTGCTGGTTTCGCCTGCGAGATCCTACTTTGCTCGATGGGAGGCCGAACGGCAATGAATTCCCGCCTCAATACAAAACGTAACGTCATGCGATGGCTCCTGGTAATCGCGTCTTTCCTGGTCGTTTCGCCGGCTGTTTGGGGTGATGATGCGCCGCCACCTGCGGCGCCACCCTCCGCTGCCCCACCACCTGCGCCAGTGCCGCCTGCTGCGCCACCCACGCCGCCGCCCGTCAGCGCGCTGCCGCCCGATGCGCCATTGCGGCAGGTGATCGACGAGCAGATCAACGCAAGCTTGACGGCCAAGGGTATCGCGCCGGCGGCCCGGTCGAGCGATGCTGAGTTTCTGCGGCGAATTTATTTGGACCTGACCGGCGGCATTCCCACCTGGGGCGAAGCCAAGGCCTTTCAGGCCGATTCATCGCCCATCAAGCGGCAGCAACTGGTCGATCGTTTGTTGAATAGCCCGGAGTATGCCCGGCAAATGCAACGGGTGTTCGACGTGATGCTGATGGAACGTCGCCCGGCCCAGCATGTGCCGCAGGCCCAATGGGAAGAATACCTGCGAACGTCGTTTGCCGCCAACAAGCCCTGGGACGTCTTGGCGCGGGAGATTCTCGCGGCCGACGGCGCCGAGGCCGGCCCGCGGCCCGCCGCGCGGTTTTATCTTGACCGCGGCGGCGAGCCAAACGTGCTCACACGCGATGTCGGCCGCTTGTTTTTAGGCCGCGACATGCAGTGCGCCCAATGCCACGATCACCCGTTGGTGGACAGTTATTTGCAGGCCGATTATTTCGGGCTGCTGGCTTTTTTTAATCGCAGCTTCATCTTCACACCCAAGACCGAGCCGAAAGCGGTGTTGTTCGCCGAAAAGGCCGAGGGCGACGTGGCTTTCAAGTCGGTCTTTTTCTCCGACGCGGTCGATCAGCCGGCGCGGCCTCACTTGCCCGGCGAGCCGCCGGCCGACGAGCCGCAATTTGAAAAAGGTCAGGAATACGCCGTGGCGCCGGCGAAAGATGTGCGGCCCGTGCCGAAATACAGCCGCCGATCGCAGTTGCCGACGCTCCTGCCGCGCGGCGAAAACACCGCCTTCCGCCGCAACATCGCCAATCGCCTCTGGGCGCTGTTGATGGGCCGCGGCTTGGTGCAACCGCTCGACATGCAGCACGCCGACAACCCCGCCTCGCATCCGGCTTTGCTCGATTTGCTCGCCGAGCGTTTCGTGGCGATGAAGTTCGACATCCGCTCGTTCTTGCGCGAAGTGGCGCTGAGCGAGGCGTATCAACGCGCCAGCGAATTGCCGCCGGGCGTCGAAAGCGTGCCGCCCGATAGCTATGCCGTAGCGCCGCTCAAGCCGCTCTCGGCCGAGCAACTTGGGCTGGCCGTGTTGCAAGCGAGCGGCGTCACCGACGTGGTGCGGACCTCGTTGGGGCCGGCTCTGAACGAGGCGGCCTTATATGAAAAGCTGGCCGGCAACCTGCCGCCGTTTGTCAATACTTTTGCCGGTCAGGCCGGTCAGCCGGAACAAGACTTTCAAGCCACACTGGAGCAAACATTGTTCATGGCCAACGGCGGCACGTTGCGCTCGTGGATCGCGCCCAACGGCGGCAACCTGGCCGGCCGGTTGAACGGCGTGACCGAGCCGGCGGCGGTGGCCGAGCAGTTGTTTATGTGCCTGCTCTCGCGGCCGCCGGTGGCTGAGGAAACGGCCGAGGTGACCGCCGCGTTGCAGACCCGAGCGGCGGAACGTCCGGCGGTGATTCAGGAGTGGATTTGGGGCATCATGGCCTCGGATGAGTTTAGGTTTAACCATTAAATAATTGTACGCGAGATGCGCGGAGGATGGGCTTCCTAGCCCGTCCAGTACTTTGGTGACGGGCTAGGAAGCCCATCCTGCCATCGCGTCTAAGGTTATTTGGATGAAGGATGAAGCGTACTCGTTAAAAGGAGGATTTTAAGTGCATCGCCAAACAACGTGTGGGGCAATCGAACATCAGTTGTCGCGGCGCAGCTTGCTGGCCGGAATGCTGGGCGCCGCGGGCGGCGGACTGGCTCATGTCGCCGGCATGAGTCACTTCATTCAGCCCGCCGTCGCGGCCGATCTGGCCGCGCAACAAAAGCGCGTGCTCATCTTCTTCATGGCGGGCGGTCTCAGCCAACTGGAATCTTGGGATCCTAAGCCGAATACCGACACCGGCGGCCCCTTCCGCGCCATTCCGACCAGTGTTCCCGGCACGCATATCTGTGAATTGCTGCCTTTTACCGCCCAGCAGATGCATCGCATCAGCCTCGTTCGCGGCGTGAACACCGCCGAAGACGACCACGGCAAGGGCCATGTCTTCATGGAGACCGGCCGGCGTGATACCCCCGCGCAACGCTATCCGACGCTCGGCTCGGTTGTTTCGCGCATGGTGGCGCCGCCGAGCACGCCGCTGCCGGGTTACGTGCATATTCAGCCGGGCGGCGGCGGAGTGAACAAGGTTGATGCGGCCTTTTTGGGGCCGCGGTTCGCTTCGGTCACCATCGGCAACGGACAGCCGCCCGCCAACCTGCTACGGCCCGGCGATCTCACCGTTGCCGCCGACACCGCGCGCAACGACGTGCGTCTGAAAGCGAACCGGCGCTTCACCGCGCGCCGCCGCACGGCCGAAACCGAAGCCTACGGCGCATCGTACGATCAAGCCCGGCAACTCATCGAACGGGCCGACATCTTTGACGTCGGCAAGGAACCGCCGCAAGATCAAGAGCGTTACGGCAGCCACGATTTCGGGCGGCACTGTTTGCTGGCCCGGCGGCTGCTGGAGCAAGGGCTGACGTGCGTCAAGGTGACGCACACCAACTACGATTCGCATTCGGAGAACTTCGATTTTCATATCGAACAGCTTGGCGAATTCGATCGCCCGTTCGCCACGTTGATTGACGACCTGGCGCAGCGCGGCATGCTCGACAGCACGCTGGTGGTGGTGATGTCGGAGTTTGGTCGCACGCCGAGAATCAACCATCTTTTCGGCCGCGATCATTGGTCGAAGGCTTGGAGCGTGGCGCTGGCCGGTTGCGGCATCCAGAAGGGCGCCGTCATCGGCAAGACCAACGAGAACGGCACGGCGGTGGTCGAGCGCGAGGTCGACGCGCGGCATTTGTTCCATACCTACTTGCGCGCCGTGGGCGTGGATTCGACGGCGAACTATCCGGGCTTGAATCGCCCCATTCCCATCGGCGACCCCGCCGGCGGCGCCATCACGGAGCTACTAGCATGACCGACCAACCAACCCCCGCGACGACTCCGCCCGCCACGACTCCGCCCGCGGCCGCGCCGCCGGCCGCCACTGCGCCCGCGGCGCCACCGCCGGTGGCCGATCCAACCCAGATCCGCTTGGCCAAGGAATGGAAGCACACTCGGCCGCTGTTCTCCTGCCGCATCGACCCGACCGGGCGGTTCGCTTTTACCGGCGCGGAAGATTACCTGCTGACGCGCTGGGATTTGGCCCAAGACGCGAATAACAAGCTGGAATTCTCCGGGCATGAGAGTTGGGTGCGCGGCATGGCCTTTCAACCGGCCGGCGAGTTGCTGGCCAGCGGCGACTATGCGGGCAAGCTCTGCGCGTGGCGTTGGGCCGCTGAGGCCGCGGCGCCGCCGGTTTACAGCGTCGCCGCGCATCAGGGCTGGTTGCGTGCGGTGGCGGCCAGTCCCGATGGAGCGATGTTCGCCACTTGCGGCAACGACCGATTCGTGCGGCTGTGGAACGCCGCCGACGGCAAGCTGATTCGCGAATTGGCCGGCCACGAGAGCCACGTTTACAACGTCGCCTTTCATCCCGGCGGCGGCCACCTG
>DASVGM010000051.1:0-4022 GCA_036379555.1 Pirellulales bacterium
GGGGCCTGGATGGCGTTTGCACGGGAGTCGTCGGTATGAGCGGGAGCTTTTGCACCTTGAGCAAAGAGTCGCGATGGATTCCTTGCCCCGGCTGTTCGGGTGAAATCGGCGTGCCGGCGGCCTACCCGGCCGATTACCCCGATACCAAAGCCGCGAGTGAGGCGCAGGGCTTGCTCGATGGCAGCCGCACGCCGGTCAACAACCGCTAACCGGCGGGGTGGTAAATGGGGCTATCGAATCTCCGCGCGAAAGGTGTCACTGACACCTTTGACACCCCATTTTGACCCAATTCATCGCCATTGAGCCTGATGGTCGATTTGCAGAAAACCCCGTAAAAACAGGCATTTTATCACGTTTTCCGGGGTTGGCGGTTGGGCGATGGGATGAATTATGATTCCGCTGCTCTAACCAACTGAGCTACGCCGCCATCTTGCTCAAAAACCCTTGTTTTTACGGGGCTTTCGAGGGCTTGCACCTTCGCAGGCAAAACGGTTGAGATCAGGGCTGACAACCGCTCCTCAAACGAAGGATACCAATACGATGCCCACCCCCCGGATAAATCGCCGATCTGACAACCGTACCGCCAGCAAGTCTACCACAAAGCCCGGCAAGGGAAAGCCCTTTCAAAAACCGCCCGGTTTTCCTCTCACGTCGCACTGCGGGTGCTTTAACCGGCCGAACTGCGAACATTGCTTGACGCGGCGGATCCGCAAAGGAACGCGACGGAGGGCAGCGGCAGGTGATCGACGTGCCGAAAGACGCTCCATCGAGTATCATGGCGCAATGGCCGAGCTACGCAAAAAACCCGTTTCAATGACGCCCAAAAAACTGCACACTCGCCGACAAGAGTTGGTGCTGGAAGGCGAGTTGCGTCTGCCGCTGGCGGCGCTCGATTTCAAGAAGTTCCGCCAATGGCGGGCAAGCTATCGCTTTCCCGGCAATATCAAGGCGTCCTACCTGAGCGGCATGGTTTGCATCGAGACCGGCATCAATTGGTCGATGCACTACGGCAATGGGCATGCCGCCGACGCCGGGCCGCCGCCGGAAGTGGAAGAGGAGCCGTGTTTTTGCATTGACGGCTGTTTCTATGTGCCCCACACCGCGTTCGAGCTGGAGGGGTTCCGCGATTGGGTCCATTCCGATTGGTTTCCGGAAAAAGTCAAAGCGACGTTTATTGATGGTTCCATTGAGGTTGATGTGAGTCCCGAAGAATTAGAATCGCACGGAAAGCTGAAAGTCGAGTTGGTCGCCGAACTACGGCGGCTGGGGAAGCGCGAACGCTTGGGTGATGTGTTTACCGATTCCTCAACCGTCGTGATGCCACCGGCCGATTTCTCCACAGAACCGGACATCGTGTTCTGCTCCTGGGAGGGGTATCGATCGGGCAGAGTCAAGCCACACGAGCGAGTCGAGGGAAGCGAACGATTTGTGGAACTGGTCGGCGCGCCCGATCTGGTGGTGGAATTGGTCAGCCGCAGTTCGGTGAGCAAAGATCGCAAGAAATTGCGAAACAAGTACTGGCAAGCCGGCATCCCTGAATATTGGCTCATCGACGCGCGCGGCAAAAAGCCGATCCGCTTTCAGTTGCTCACGCGCGGCGACGCCGGCTACGAAGCCGTCGAACCAGACGACGATGGCTATCGCTACTCGCCGACGTTTGAACGCCGCTTCAAGATCGTCCGTCGCATCAATCCGGTTGGCCGCTTTGATTATCGCCTTTTGCAGCGAAAGGACGCGCTGAAATAATCCGGGCTGTCGCCGCCAAGAAGCAACTAATCCACACCCACGGCATAAAACATCTGAACGATCCCAGATTCTCCACGAAAACCTCACCGCTTCCCTTGCTTGCATCCGAAGATTACTATAGTGGTCAACATGGTAATGTATTTCATTAGGATTGTCAGGCAAAAGCCGTGATTTTGGCCGATCAAATAGCCGGAATACTCACGCCGGCGCAGTTTACGCTTCTTGACCTGGCGATCGTCTTTGCGCTTTTGCTTTGGTCGCGCCTGCCAGCCGACGTGGTGTTGGTCGGTGGGGTGACGTTATTGCTGATCAGCGGCGTGCTTGAGCCGCGTGAAGCGCTGGCGGGGCTGGCCAACGAGGCGATGGTGACCGTCGCCGTCTTGTATGTCGTTGGGGCTGGCGTGCGGCAGACCGGCGGCGTCGACTGGATCGCGCAGCGATTGTTTGGCCGGCCGCAGTCCACCATCGCCGCCGTGGCCAGGTTGATGTTGCCCACGGCGGCCTTGAGCGCCTTTATGAACAACACGCCGTTGGTCGCCATGCTGATTCCGGCGGTGGCCGATTGGTCGAAAAAACATGGTATCGCGGCTTCCAAGCTGATGATTCCCTTGAGCTACGCGGCCATTCTCGGCGGCACCTGCACGCTCATCGGCACCAGCACCAATCTGGTTGTCGACGGACAAATCAAGGCGGAAGCGAAACGCCGCATTGAGGCCGCGGTGAAAGCCGGCGCCGACGAGGCCGAAGCCGTGCGGCAATTTGAGGAAGAAACGCGGTTGCCCGCCGCCGGGCTGCGAATGTTCGAGATCACCTGGGTGGGGCTGCCGGCGGCTTTGATTGGCTGCGCGTTTATCGTGTTCACGGCCTGGTGGCTGTTGCCGGATCGTCGCCCGGCCATGAGCAACCTGGACGATCCACGCTCCTACACGATTGAAATGTTGGTCGAACCCGAAAGTCCGCTGGTGGGTAAAACGATCGAGGAGGCGGGCCTGCGCCATCTGCCCGGCGCATATCTGATGGAAGTGGATCGCGAGGGGTTTATTTTGGCGGCCGTCGGGCCAGGCGAGCGTCTGCGGGCGAACGATCGCCTGGTTTTTGTCGGCGTGGTCGATTCGGTGATCGACCTGCAAAAAATCCGCGGCCTGGTGCCGGCCACCGATCAGGTGTTCAAGCTCAGCGCGCCGCGGGCCTCGCGTTGCCTGATCGAGGCGGTGGTGTCGAACAGTTGCCCGTTGGTCGGCAAGACGATCCGCGACGGCCGTTTCCGGTCGATCTACAACGCGGCGGTCATCGCCGTGGCGCGCAACGGGGCGCGCATCAACAAGAAGATTGGCGACATCGTCCTCTTGCCGGGCGATACGCTGCTTTTGGAGGCGCACCCCTCTTTTGCCGATCAGCAGCGCAATAGCCGCGATTTTTTTCTCGTCAGCCGGTTGGAAGACTCGCAACCGCCGCGGCACGACCGCGCGCTCTTGGCGACGGTCATCCTGGTGGGAATGGTGCTGATGGCGAGCTTGACGTCGGCTGGCATGTTCAAGGCGGCGTTGATCGCGGCGGGGTTGATGGTTGCCACGCGTTGCTGCTCCATTTCGTTGGCGCGCCGCAGTATCGACTGGGAAGTGTTGTTGGCCATCGCGGCCTCGTTCGCCATCGGCGCCGCTTTGGAAAAAACGGAGGCCGCCAAGATGATCGCCGACCGCATGATCGACCTGGCACAGGGCAACGCCTGGGCCTCGCTGGCGGTGGTCTACCTGGTGACGGTGATCGCCACGGAACTGATCACCAACAACGCGGCGGCCGCGCTGATGTTTCCCATGGCCCTGGCGACGGCGCAGGGTCTGAACGCCAGCGCCATGCCGTTTGTGATTGTCGTCATGATGGCCGCCTCCGCCGGTTTCGCTACGCCGATCGGCTATCAGACCAACCTCATGGTCTACGGCCCTGGCGGCTATCGTTTCAGTGATTACCTCAAGGTCGGCGTGCCGCTGGATTTGTTGGTTGGCGTGGTGACGGTATCGCTGGCGCCGTTTTTGTGGCCCTTGTAGCCCTCGGCGCCCGCTGGCTCGAACCCGAAGCGCAAGAAAAGATCCCCCAGACTGGCCTGCGCAAACGACAGTTCAGGTGTTACTGGCAAGCGATGTTACTTTTGTTCCGCCACTACCGGGCTTGCCCCGGTAGAGCGCATGATTGACCGCCAAATCGCGTTACCGCGACACCATTTTTTCTGCCTCCTCCTTTTCGCGTCGCGTCCGCAGCCGGTGGCTGCGGACGCGACG
>DASVGM010000052.1:0-18141 GCA_036379555.1 Pirellulales bacterium
GCCGTAACGCCCGCCCACCCAGCGGCGTTTGCCGCCGGCCAGGTCAAGGCAAACCAGCGCCTTGCCGTCGTCAAGGCCATAAACAAAACCGTCGCGAACGACGACGTTGGTGAACTTAGGTTTGAGCTTGTTGCTTTGCCAATCCACGTCGGCCGTTTGTTTGCCATTGGTATCTGAAATTCGCAGTAATTTGCAACCCAAGCCGTAACCGGCCGAAATGAAAACATGCTCGTCGTCGATCGCCACGGCATCGGGAACTTTCGGTTGCTCGCCCGGCCAGGCGAATTCCCACAGCAGGCGGCCATCTTTGGTCGCGTGGCCGGCGACCGACCGCGCGTTGACCATCAATATTTGCCGCACGCCGCCCAACTCCGCCAGACGTGGCGAAGCATAGCTCGCAGGCGCGTCGCCCGCGTGCCAAACCTGCTTGCCCGATCGCTCGTCGTAAGCCACCAGCGAGCGACCGTCCGTACCTCCGGCGCTGACGATCACCAGACCATCGACGAGCAGCGGCGAGCAGCTTTTGCCCCAATGCGGCAACTCGGCCTTGTTTTCCTTGACAATGTCGTGACTCCAGAGACGTTTGCCCGATCGGCCATCGAGGCAATTCAACCGGCCGAGAGCGCCGAGCGTATAGACGTGGCCGACGTGAATGGTGGGTGTCGAACGCGGGCCATCGCCTGACATCGAGTGGCTGAAACGTCCAGGATCGGAATGCGTCCAGACGAGCTTGCCGGTTTTCAGTTCATAGCAGGCAACATATTCCTTTTCGCCGCGCTGCTCTTGCGTGACGCAATAATCGCCCACCACGGCGAACGACGACCAGCCGGCGCCGATCGGCTGACGCCAGAGCAAGCGCGGCGGGCGTTGGGGCCAATTGGTATCGAAGGTCGGCGCCGCCAGCACCGCGGCGCGATTAGGCCCTAGAAACTGCGGAAAGTCCTGCCAGGTCGCCTGAGAAAGATCCGCCACGCCGCCGCGTGTTTTGTCGCGAGTGCCGTCAGTCACGAGCGATTCATCCGGCTTGGGCAACCAGCGCCAAGCGAGACGCGGCGTCAGATTGCCGGAAAAACCATCGATGCGCAAGCTGCCGGCGGCCGCCGCGGCGGTAATCATGACCAACAACAAGGCATCGCGCTTTCGACTGCGGGAAAGCCCGGTGCCGAAAACCGCCCACAATAGGAGCAGCCCTGCGAACAGCAGCGATGCGGAGATCGTCGCCAGATTCCGAAACGAATCGTCGTCGAAAAGTCCCGGTATCTGCAATGCGCCCAGCAACGCCGCGCCGCCGGCCACAATGGCGGCGAGCCAGCGCCAGCGCAACCGCTGCCCAGGCCGCTCTTGAACTGCGGATTCGCCTTCCATGCGCAGATCCCTACTTACTGGCTACCGGCCAACGATCAGTCCACCCGATTGGTTACTTCCAGTAAATGCCAGCCGAACTGCGTTTGCACCGGGCCTTGCACTTCGCCCACGGGGCAGGTGAAAACCACGCGGTCGAACTCGGCGACCATGCGGTTGGGGCCAAACTCGCCGAGATCGCCCCCTTGTTTTCCGGAGGGGCATTGCGAGTGTTTCTTGGCAAGATCGGCGAAATCCGCGCCCGATTCGATTTGTGTTTTCAAATCGTCGCAGGCTTCTTGAGTCTTGACGAGAATGTGGCGGGCGCTTGCTTTTTTGGCCATGTTGGTGTTTTTCTCCTCCTCTTCAGTGAAATATTTGTCAGCCGTGGCATTATAGCTGGATTCGCTCGTGCTGTCATGGCAGCCATGTGCCGGGTATAATCAATATACTGCTATAGCCAGCGTCGAGGTCGAGAACATGTCAAAGGTAGACTTCGGCAACATTGAAAAGGTGCTGGATCGTTGTGGCGGTCGCGCCGTGGTGGCTGAAACGCGCATTCGCGTCAGCGTCATTGTCTGGTGTCACCGGCACGGAATGACGGTGGATGAAATCCTCCGGCAGTATCCGCGACTGCGGGCCGCCGACGTATACGACTCGCTTGCCTACGCGGCCGACCACGTCGACGAGATTGAAGCGGATTTGGCCGCTGATGAGAATGGGTTTCTTCATTTGCCTTCCCGTTACACCAAAAGCGCTTTCACCGGCTGCGCCCCCTCAACGCCCGTCAGACGTTGATCGAGCCCTTGAAACTTAAACGTGAACCGCTCGTTGTCGATGCCCATCGCGCGGAGAATGGTGGCGTTCAGGTCGTTCACATGCACGGGGTTTTCCACGATGTTGTAACTGAAATCGTCCGTGGCGCCATAAACCTGGCCGCGCTTAATGCCGCCGCCGGCGAGCCACATGCAAAAATTGCGCGGATGGTGATCGCGGCCGTAGTTGTCTTTGGTCAGCGTGCCTTGCGAATAAACGGTGCGGCCGAACTCGCCCCCCCAGACCACCAGCGTGCTGTCGAGCAGGCCGCGCTGCTTCAGATCCATCACCAGCGCCGCCGTGGCCTGGTCGGTGTCGTCGCATTGGTTTTTTAGCGCGGTGGGCAATGCCCCGTGCTGATCCCAACCGCGATGCAGAATCTGCACCACGCGCACGCCTTGCTCGATCAATCGCCGGGCCAAGAGCGCGCTTTGAGCGAAGCTGCCGGGCTTTTGCACCGCGGAGCCATACATGTCGAGAATGTGCTGCGGCTCTTGCTTCACGTCGATCAATTCCGGCACCGACCGCTGCATGCGAAACGCCATCTCATATTGCGCGATGCGCGTTTGGATTTCCGGGTCGCCCAATTGTTCGTATTCACGCTGATTGAGTCTAGAGAGCGCGTCGAGCATGTGCCGCCGGTCGGTGGCGTCGACGCCGGCGGGGTTTTGCACGTAGAGCACCGGATCGCCCTGCCCGCGCAAGGCGACGCCGTTGAACCGCGAAGGCAAAAAACCGCTGGCCCAGAGCCGCGTGTAGAGCGCCTGGCCGTTGCCTGATGCGGGAAACGTCGGCGTGAAAACGACGAACGCCGGCAAATCGCTCGATTCGCTCCCCAATCCGTAGGCCAACCAGGAACCGATGCTCGGCTTGCCGGGCACTTCGCTACCGGTCATCACAAACGTGCAAGCGGGGTCATGATTGATGGCGTTGGTATGGACGCTGCGGACCAACGCGATTTCATCGACAATCTTGGCCGTGTGCGGCAGCAGTTCGCTGACCCATGTGCCGCATTGGCCATGCTGAGCGAACTTGAACTTGGAAGGCGCCACCGGAAAGCGCGTCTGGCCGCTGGTCATGGTGCTGAGCCGCTGGCCGTTGCGCACACTTTCGGGCAAGTCTTTGTCGAAGAATTCTTGTAAGCCCGGTTTATAGTCCCACAAATCCATTTGCGCGGGGCCGCCGTTCATGTGAATGTAAATCAATGATTTGGCTTTGGCCGGAAAGTGCGGCAGCCCGTCCAGCGTCGGGAACGGCCGGCTTGCTTTGGCCGCACGGGCGGATTTCACCGCCGATTCTCCGGCAAGCATCGCCATTGCCAAGCCGCCCAAGCGCAGGCCGACTTCGCCGAAAAAATTACGGCGGGTTTGAAAAAGTGAGTGCTCCGTGAGTGGATTCATGTTTGTAACCTCTCCGTTGGTCGTCAGATCGAGTGACATTTCGATGCGACTCATTCGTTATTTGGCCACCTTACTCGCAAGGGGGCTTGCGTAAGGAATCTCCAGGCCATACGCCGATAAAACCTCTTCATAGTGCGTCAAACGGTCGCCTAGTTCCTGCGAAAGCGCAGCGGCTTCATCGCGGAGATCCTCGTCGCCGCTTTGCTCGGCCAAGCGGCAAAGTTCCGCTGCACAGCGATAAAGTTTGGCAAGACTATCGCCCTGAATCACTATACCGGGAAAGTTGCGACCGGGACTTTTCAACACCACATAGTTGACGGCATCAGACAGGATTTCCACCGAGGCAACCTTGGGGGACGGCGGCGCGTGCTTCTTCATACCTTTTCCGCTTGTGTCAAATGATCGCCCATCTCCAAAGGCAAGACGACGGCCGGCGGAAAGGACGCCGAATTGATATTAACAGTGGCCATGGTAATTTCCGCAATGAATCAAAACCCGTTGGAAATATCGCACTTCTCTCCACAAACGAATTCGTAACCGGCCGTTTTTTTGTACGGCCGAGAAATGGGATCCGGAATGTAAATACGTATGTCGTCCTGGCTCTCGGTATGCTCAATCACGAGGCCAAGCTCGTAGTGACGTTCTTCGCCTTTTTTCCGATCGAGGATCACCAATTGCGAAACTCCTTCTTGTCGCGGGGGCTGCGGTCCAAGAGTTAAAAAGGCCATGTTGCGCACGCGACGCAGAATTTGCGGCCAAATCGCCGCCGGCATGTCTTCTTGCCGCCGCCACTCGCCGTTGAGATGGTACGACGTCGTGATTTGCTGTCCGTCAAAAAATATCTGCGCTTCACTGGCGCCTGATTGCACGGCGTTGAACACAAATCGCGTCACCAAGCGACGAGCCGCCTCTCTCGCCGAATCGAGATCGATCGCCGCCATCGTCGTAGCTCCGAGTGAAGTTGTCATTCAAGTTCAATTAAGCCCTCTAACAAAGCGGGAGGCGGCCGTCACCGGAGGATGGGCTTCCTAGCCCGTCACCGTAAATGGTGACAGGCCAGGAGGCCCATCCTCCAGGAGCCCCAGTCGTTATATATTCCCCAACGGAGTCGCTAATTCCTGGTCAATGTTTCATCCAAATTCAAAAGCAAATTCGCCACCAACGTATATGCCGCGACTTCGCTCTCCGCCAGCCCGGCCCTCGGTTGCGATTCCCCGTTGCGAATCGCCTGCTTCGCCGCCTCCGCATTTTGCTGATAGCGAGCCAACTCCTTTTGCAGCAATTCTTCAACCACCGCCGCCTCATCCGCCGCGGGCCGGCGCGAAAGCACCAGCCGATAGCCATAGGCGATACGCTCCGCCGCGGTCGCGCCGCCTTCGGTCAATAATCGCTCGGCAAGCGCCCGCGCGGCCTCAAAATGCTGCACGTCGTTCATCAATTGCAAGGCTTGCAACGGCGTATCGGTGTGCTCGCGGCGCGTGCAAAACGATTCACGATTGGGAGCGTCGAAGTTGGCCATAAACGGCGGCGGCGCCGTGCGCTTGAAAAACGTATACAAGCTGCGGCGATAAAGCGCCGGCCCGTGGTCTTGCTCATAACGCGACGTGTTCGAGCCGACAAAGCCGACCGGCTCCCAGATATTGGGCGGCTGATACGGCTTCACTCCCTGGCCGCCCATCGCCGGGTTCAGCAACCCGCTCACGAACAAGGCGTTGTCGCGCAATTGTTCCGCGTCGAGCCGCAAGCGCTGCCCGCGCGCATAAAGCCGATTCTCCGGATCGTGCTTCCATGATTCCGGCGTCATCTTCGACGATTGCCTGAACGTGGCCGATGTCACCAACAGCCGCAACAGGGCTTTCGTGTCCCAACCGCTCTCGCGATACCACACCGCCAGCCAATCCAGTAGCTCTGGGTGCGAAGGCAATTCGCCTTGCGAACCAAAATCGTAACTCGTTTTCACCAACCCCACGCCAAACATCTGCTGCCACAGGCGATTGGCCGCCACACGCGCCGTCAGCGGATGCGCGGGCGAAACCAGCCACCGCGCCAAGTCAAGCCGATTGGCACGCCGGGCCGCGTCGTCTTTCACCAAAGGCGGCAATACGCCCGGTACGTCCGGCAGCACTTTGTCGCCGGGTTTGTTGTATTGCCCGCGAAGCATCACAAAACTTTCGCGCGGCTGCGGCAGATCGCGAAAGATGAAGGTCGAGGGAATGTTCTTATCGAACGCCTCGCGCCCTTGCCGTGTCGCCGACAGCTCTTTGCTCAGCGATTCAAACAGCGGCCGCGTGCCGATGCACACCGTTTGCAGGTAATAATCGCGGACCTTCTTTTCTTGCTCGGCCGCAGGCTTTTTGTCTGGCCCGGCCTTGACCAACGCGTTGACCTCCGGCGGGGCGCCGGGCGTGTCTTTTCCGGCCTGTTGCTTCCACCAGGCCAGCAACGATCGCCGCGGATCGACGGCCGGATCGCTCCCCCCCGCCACGCCGGCTTTGTCCCAAAAAACCGTGCCGCCGAACTGCGTGAACGCCAGCCCCGTCACCTTGTCGCCGGCATTCAAGCCAACCGCGCCGGCATCGACTTCCAACCGCGACCACTTGCCCGGTTCGGGCAGCGGGCCAACCAGCACACGCTCGGTCGTGCCGGCGCGTCCCCATTGAATCGCCTCGTAATCTCCCCATACCGCGCGATGCAGCCAACCGCCTTTGAAGTATTGCAACATCAGCGCCTTGGGCGGATCCTGGGCGTCAAACCACACATGAGCGAAAAGTTTGCCGCCGGCGGGAATCTCCAGCGGCGGCGATCCTTCACAAACATCCTGGGCCAGGCCCTTATCGGCGCGCTTCAATGCTCGGCCGCCGCTCAGCACGCGGCCCTCGGCGGCGGTGACGTACTGTGTCGGCTGGCCGGGGCTGGCGAAGACGCGTCCGCCGGGCGGAAAATCATCGTCGAACCAAACTTGCTCGATGACGTCGGCCGCCGGTCGCGGCTCGACGCCCGCGGGATCGACATAGGCCAGGGCCGCCGACTTTTCATCGACTTGCTTTTGGATCGCCGCGATTTTGGCGTCAAACTCGGCCAGCTTGCGCTCATCTTCGGCCGACGCCAGCTTGATGGTTGGCCCTGTGAGCAGCGCGTTGCCGTCCAAGGGCGGATCGGCGGCCGAATGAAAGAAGGCGTAGAGTGAATAATATTCCTTCGCGGAGATGGGGTCGAACTTGTGGTCGTGGCAGACCGCGCAGCCCGCCGTCAGACCCATCCAGGTTTCGGCCATTGTCGTCGTGCGATCGAGCGCGTTGCGAAAGACCCATTCTTCCGCGATCGAACCGCCTTCGCTGGTCGACACGTTGCAACGAATGAAGCCGGTCGCCACGAGTTGATCGCGCGTCGCTTGCGGCATCAAATCGCCGGCGAGCTGTTCGATGGTGAACTTGTCGAACGGCATATTGTCATTGAACGCCCGCACCACCCAATCGCGAAAAGGCCACATCTGCCGCTCGTTATCCAAGTGCAGGCCGTGCGTATCGGCATAGCGGGCCAGGTCGAGCCAGTGTCGGGCGAGCTCTTCGCCAAAGCGCGGCGACGCGAGATTGCGATCGACCATTTTTTCGTAGGCGTCGGGCGACGTATCGGCCAGGAAACAGACGATGTCATCCAGCGTGGGGGGCAAGCCCGTCAGCGCGAAACTGACGCGACGAATGAGGGTTTCGCGGTCGGCGCCAGGCGCTAGCGACAGCCCGTCGCGACTGAGACGCTGGGCGATGAAGGCATCGATCGGATTTTGAAACCGCGCTCCGTCGTCAGCGACTTGCGGCACTGGCGGTTTGGCCGGAGGCTCGAACGACCAATGTTTTTCGTATTCGGCCCCTTGCTCGATCCAGCGTTTGAACGTCTCTTTCTGTTCGGGCGTGAGTTGCTTATGGG
This sequence comes from Pirellulales bacterium, assembly GCA_036379555.1. GTDB lineage: Bacteria > Planctomycetota > Planctomycetia > Pirellulales > JAICIG01 > DASSFG01. The sequence continues at coordinate 7,482 of DASVGM010000052.1, forward strand.
CTTCGGGCGGCGGCATGATCTCGCCTTCGTCGGCGGCGAATACGCGGCGCACGGCTTCGCTTTGATCCGGCTTGCCGGGCACGATGGGCGTGGCGCCGCTTTCGGCCGGTTTGATGGCTTCGTCGCGCAGGTCGAGCCGCAGATTCGCCTTGCGGGTGCCGGGGCCGTGGCACTTGAAGCAGGTATCCGACATGATGGGTCGGATATCGCGGTTGTAGCGCACCGGCGCGGGTGTCTCGGCGAAAAGCGGGATGTTGAGCATAACCGCCGCCACGATGACAGCCAAAAGACGGATTACCTTCATTGAACAACCCACCAGTAATGAAAGGCCCCGTTTCTTCATCTTAGCCGTATGAACGATCGGTGCCTAGTTTTCGATAAAGCTGCCACAGTGGGCGAGTATGATTTGTTGTCAAAAACGCATCGCGCAAGCGGCCGTTGGCCGCCGGCTTTCCTCACGCGGAGCGTGAGGGCTACTATGGGCTGGCTGCCAGCGGCTTCGTGAGAGACCGGGACGTGGCAATGGCGGCCGCCAGCGGTAAAATACGAGGGTGGTCATCTCCATGATGACCGCGATTTTCGCCATAAACAAGACCGGCCAGAACCATGTATCGCGCCGAACGTCAATATCGCAACGCCCGTTTGACGGCAGGTTGTAACAGCACCATTTTGCTCGCCGGAAGCGTCTGCTCTCTTCTTCTCGCGCTCGGCGGCAATGGTTGGGCGAATTTGGTCCTCGCCATGGTCGGCACGGCCGGCGCCGCCTGGATGTTCAAGGCTCGCAATCGGCGGCGGCCGCATTGGCTTGAAATCGCCCACTTCAATGCGAAACGCCGTGCGAGCGCCGACAAGCAGCAAGCCGCGGCGCCTGACGAGCGACGCCCATCAAAGTGCCCGGTCGAAGGAGAGATATGATGACCATGAGCACTGGCTTTCCGCGTTTGAATCGCTTGATCTTGGCGGTGATCGCCGCGAGCTGCTCGGTGGCACGGGCGGACGATTGGCCGCAATGGCGCGGCCCGGCACGCGACGGCGTGTGGCGCGAAACCGGCGTCGTGGAACGATTCAAGGAGCCGGAATTGAGGCCGCGCTGGCGCGCGCCCATTTCCAGCGGATACAGTGGCCCCACGGTGGCCGCCGGCCGCGTCTATGTCACCGATCGCGTTGAAGAACCAAAGCAAATCGAACGCGTTCACTGTTTCGATTGGCGAACCGGTAAGAAGCTCTGGTCGCACGCCTACAATTGCCCTTATCGCAACATCAGCTTTACCGCCGGACCAAGGGCCTCGGTGACCATCGACGACGGCCGGGCCTATGCCATGGGCAGCATGGGCCACTTGATTTGCTTCGACGCCGCGAAAGGCAAGGTGCTGTGGAAACATGACCTTAACCGCGAGTATAAGGTGCGCATGCCCATCTGGGGCCTGTCCGCGGCGCCGCTCATCGAAGGCGACCTGGTGATTTTGCACATCGGCGGCGAGAACGCCTGCCTGGTCGCCCTCGATAAAGCAACCGGCAAAAAACGCTGGCGAGCATTGGATGACGACGCGTCGTATTCCGCTCCCATTATCATCGAACAGGCCGCGCGGCACATGCTCGTCTGCTGGACGGGGCAGCATGTCGTGGGACTCGATCCGCCCACCGGCAAGCTCTTGTGGAGTTGGCCCTTTACGCCGCTGCGCGGCGTCGTGGTGGGCGTGGCCACGCCGGTGGTGGAAAAAGGCCGCCTCTTCGTTTCGTCGTTTTACGATGGCTCGCTCATGCTGCGGCTGCACGAGGACAAGCCGGCCGTCGAACAAATCTGGCGGCGGTTTGGAGCCGACGAGCAACACACCGACAGCTTGCATTCGCTCATCGCCACGCCGTATTTGAAGGACAACTTTGTTTACGGCGTGGACAGCTACGGCGAGCTGCGCTGCCTGGACGCCGACACCGGCGACCGCGTCTGGGAAACGATCGAGCCTATTCCGCTCGATTATCGCTTCAACCCGCGGGTGCGCCGCTGGTTTAACATTCACCTGGTGGAAAACCACGGCAAGGTTTGGCTCTTCACCGAACGCGGCGAACTGATCATCAGCCGGCTTTCGCCCCAGGGTTATGACGAGATCAGCCGTGCCAAGTTGATTCAGCCCACGCACGCGCAGCTTAACGATCGGGGCGGCGTTTGCTGGTCGCACCCGGCCTTCGCCTATCGGCACGTCTTCGCGCGGAATGACGAGGAACTGATCGCCGTCGATCTTTCGGCCGAGTGAACCGGTTTACGATGCTGCCCGCGGCAATCTTGGAGTGCGGCGATTCATCGCCGCTTTCATCCGTCGCGGAGCGACCTTCCCTCCGACCGCGAGGATGGATGGCGAGTTCCGGAGGGCACCAGGGGCTGCGAGCCTCGTTCCAGCGTTTGCCTTCATCCAGTGTTTGCGCGCGCCTTATAACGCCAGGACAACCAGCGCAAAGTAAGGGCCGAATCGGCGGATTCAAAACGCACCGAGATAAAAAGAAGGTCGCTCCGCGACAACGGAAAGCGGCGATAAATCGCACGCACTCCAAGAATTAGGGCGCGGCCTTCGGCTGAGCGGCTTTGGCTCGCACGGCGTCGAGCGTCACCGGGGCGCCGTTTTGACGCTTGCTTTCGTCAGCGGCTTCCATGAAGGCCACAATCTCCAACGTCTCGGCGGGAGTGACGGGCGGCTTTTTCGTTTTGAAGAACCGTGCGATCTCCACCAGCAATGGCTCATAACCGCCGTAGCCGCCGCTGGGGGCGATGCTCTTGGCGCCAAACACCGTGGCGCCATAGCCGTTGGCGCCCCCCTTAATACCGCGAAACGTGCCGATGCGGCCGTCTTTCCAAACGCCGGTGACAAGCTCGGCGTTTTTGGTCTGGCTGCGCGAAACCGAAATGCAGCCCGGCCCCATGATGGTAAACAAAGTCTCCACCCCGTGAATGCCATACCAAAACAGATCGGGATGGTGCTCTTCCAAAGAACAGGGGCTGTAAGCGTCGCAACCAAGCACTTCGCCAATCTTGTCGTTGCCGCGCATGCTTTGAACGCCCGGACTAAAACGCAATGACGAACTGGAAAAACAGGGCGTGCCGCTTTCCTCGCTTAAACGATAAATCTCCATCGCATCGGCCAGCGAGGCCGCCACCGGTTTGTCGATGAACACCGGTTTTTTGGCGGCGAACACGGGCTTGGCCTGTGCCAAGTGCGGGCGACCGTCGACGCTTTCGATCAGCACGGCGTCGACCTTGCCCAGCAGCGTGTCGATCGAATCGACAATCTCAACGCCGTATTTGTCTCTCAATTGTTCCGTGAAGCCGGCCACACGGTCGCGGCTGGCGGGCACGTCGGGGCTGCCGCCCGGAAAGGCCGCCACCACGCGCACCCCGGCCAAATCGCCTTCGTTGCCCGGCCGGTTGAGAAGGCTGGTAAAGGCGACGACGTGCGAAGTATCAAGTCCGATGATGCCCACGCGAATTTCCGGCTCCGCGGCCGACGAAACAGCGGCCATGACGGCGAAGAGGGTGATGACAAGCGACGAGCGGCAAAGCATAATCTTCTCCAGTAGGAATATCTTTAGAGCGCCTAACAAAACGGTAATCGGCCGTGACTGGAGGATGGGCTTCCTAGCCCGTCACCGTAAATGGTGACGGGCCAGGAGGCCCATCCTCCCAGGATGCGGCGGTTTTGTGAGGCGGTCTCAGGCAGTATGCCGAGTGTAAACCCTCTCCCGACGAGTGGCAAATGCGAACTCTGCTCCTTTTTGTTTTTGTGAGTTGCCTGGCTGGCCAGGCGGCGGCCGACGACATGCCGGACAAGATCATCAATCAATCACGCACGGCCGCGGCGGCCGGCGATTGGGAACGAGCCATCGAACTGGCCTCGCAAGCGATCGAAAAGACTCCGGACGACGTTCGGCTGCTGCTCTATCGCGGCTCGCTCTACGCCAAGCTCCGGCGGCACGAATTGGCGGTGAAAGATTTTGGCCGTGCCATTGAGCTTGATCCGAATCAGCCCGACGCGTTCGACAACCGCGGCAGCGAGCGGCTGGCGCTGGGCAAAATTGACGATTCGATCGCCGATTTCGATCGGGCGATCGAGCTAGACAAGCGGCGCGAGCCGGGCCATTGGAAGCGCGGCATCGCCTATTATTACGCCGGCCGCTATGACGATGGGCGGCGGCAGTTTGAAGGTTATCAGACGGTGGACGGCAACGACGTGGAAAATGCCGTCTGGCGGTTTCTTTGCATGGCGCGTCAAGACGGGGTGGAGAAGGCCCGTCGTGAGTTGCTCAAGATCAAAGACGATCGCCGCGTGCCGATGATGGAGGTTTACGCGTTGTTCGCGGGCAAGGCCACAGAGGACGACGTTCTGGCCGCGGCACGCGCCGGCGAACCCGAGGCGGCGGAGTTGGGGCACCGGCTGTTTTACGCCGAGTTGTATTTAGGGCTTTACGCCGAGGCGCTGGGCGACAAAACCGCCTCGCGGCGGCATTTGCAAGCGGCCGTCGATCATAAGATCAGCCACTATATGTGGGACGTGGCGAAAATGCATGCGGCGAGGTAGGGATTGGGGAGCGTCAGTCGGAAGACGCCTCTTCCCCTGCCGCATCCGTTTCCTCCCGCGGCGGAAGCACAAACTGCCAGGCCTCGATGCCGTTGTCGCCGGCCAACAGCAAGGCAGGCTCGCCGGCCAGGTTCGCAATGGCCACACCGCCGAGCGAAACGCCGCTGTTGTAGCGATCCAGCAAGCTGCCATCGAGCGCCAAGATGTGAATCGAGCCGTCGGCGGCCGCAATCACCCATTGTGCCACGCCGGCGCGAAACAAATCGCCTGACGCCACCATCTCAATCGCGGCATGACGGTGTGTGCCCGCGGGCAGCGGATACCGCCATAAAACCGTGCCGCGCGGCGAAATGCCCACAGCGATGTCGCGCACGCGCTTCGCGGAGCTTGCCGGCCGCACGGCAACCGCGCACCACGGCGAAAGCTCCGCCGGGCCAAGGTCCGACGTGTAAATCGAACGGATGAACGAATCGGGCAACATAATCGGCGTTTGCTCGTTGCCCGTGGCGCTCACCGGTAGCAACAACCCCTGCGCGACGAGCAACTCGCGCCGGCCGTGGCGGTCGGCCGGTGTCACGCCCAGGCCAAGCACGTTCTCGGCCGCGCGATTGCGCCACACGGTTTTGCCGTCGAACCCCACGCAATGCGTTCCCACCAGCCCATAGTAGCCGACGAGGATTTCCAGCTTGCCGTCGCCGTCGAGATCGGCCAAACGCGCGTCGGCGATGGGCAACCGCTGGTCTTCTTGCTCGGGGAAATCGAGAAGCGGTCTCCAATACTTATTAAAAACGTAGAGTCGTCGCGCGCCGGCGGCGAAGGCCAAGAAAAACCGCTTGCCGTCTCCATCGACCGCGGTGCGCAGAAAGCTGACGCCCATGCTGTCATCGTCCGCGAGTTCCAAGCGGTGCGTCATGGAAACCTGCCCGTCCGCCGATAATTGAACGACTCGCGACGATTCATCGAGAACGTAAACCTCGTTGCCGTCCGGCTGGCGCACCACGAGAAAATTGCCGGGCGACTTCAACTCGGTCGAGCGCCACAACGGCTTGAGCCGCAAGAATTCGGGTTCGCTGGCCGGCGCTGTCTCAGCGATGGCGAACTCCGGCGGAGCGGCCGGCGCCTCCTCTTCGGGCGGCTGCAATCCCTGCCAAGAAAAGGCCGAATAGTATCTGTAATCGAGCGGCTGGTGCGGGGCTTCCAGCACCAACTCGCCGCCTGACAAAAGCGTGTCGATCTTCTTAGGCAGCGAGGTGGCCTGATCGGAATCGATGCCTGGCAGGTATTCTTGCAGCGAACCATTGCGGCCGAGAATGATGGTCGTCGGCGCCACCTGCAAACCGAACGACCGGAACGCCACCTTCAGGTCGATGCGCGTGATGGGCAGCGTCAGGCCCGCCTCGTCAAATGCGGCTTTCAGCTCGGCGTCTGAAACGTCTTCGCCGTCGGCGCTCACCGTCAGAAACACCACGCCCTTTTGTTCCTGGTAGCGTTTGCGGATTTCTTCGAGACCGGCCAGGTCGTCCCGATATTTGCCCATTTCGTCTTTTCGCAAAAACCGCAGGACGACAATCTTTTCGGCCAGCGATTCGCGCGTAATGACGCTGCCGTCGAGCGCGCGCAGCTTGAATCTGGGAATGCGCGCCCCGACCAACACCACGTCGAACTGTTTCACCAGATCGGCCTCGGGCGGCACTTCAAAGCGGAATTCATCGTCGCTGATCGGCGGATCGAGCCGGGCGTTTTCGTGCTCGGCAATAATGGTCATGCCGGTGACCGCGCCGGGGTAAGGCTCGACAAGCTGCTTGTAACCGTCGGCCGGATACTCGACGCGGCGCACCACGAACGTCTTCTGATCGATCCAGAGAACCATCGTTCCTTCGCGCTTGGCAATTCGCACGCGGAAACAAAGTTCGCCGTCGATCTTCTCCGGCTCATCGAGTTGCGGCACATGGGCGTTGTGCTCAAAGCCGGGCAGCGGCTCTGGATCGAGAAACAACGAGAGCGGCACCGAACCGACGACTTGATTCAGAGCCTTTCCCAACACCGGGTCGCGGTAGACGGCGCCAGGAGATAACTCGTCCGGCGCCGAGACGCTGAGAATTTCACCGGGCGCTTCGTCGATGGTGGCGCGAAAATTTTCTCCGTCGCACACGACCAGGGCGTTGTAGGCGTGCAGCCGCATGCGATTTGGCCCGGCCAGCGTCAGCTCAAATTTGCTGGTATCCTGATAAGTGGCTCCTTCCTTGTTGTATTTCACAATCAACCGGCCATTGTCTTTATATCGATTGGCGTGGTGATAGGCTTCGACCACTCTCTCCAAGATGGCCATCGCGGTCTTGGGAGGCGCACGGTGCTCTGGCGGCAACGGCTTGGCTTCCGTCCCGTTGATGCAGCCCGACGAGGCCGCCAGCATGAACAACAGCGCGGCGGTTGCCAGGGCCGGCCCACTTAGGCTCATTCGGAATGCGGCAAACAGAGACATGGCTTTTCCCTCAAAACGGAGCATCTATCAATCCATCGTAATCGTATCTCACGGTTGCGGTAAAGATAGCTCCTGAAACTCGCCCGCATTGCGCGCCGGCCCGTAGCCGACTTCGTGAGAAGCCGGGCCGTAGTCGACTTCGTGAGAAGTCGGGCCGCGGCAGCGGGTTGCGACCAGAATTCTCACGAATTCTGCTACGCGCTGTCACACGCTCACCGCGGCCGGTGCGTAAAGCGGGCGAGTAGGATGGCCTTCCCAGGCCGTCCAGTAGCGACCGCGTGGCGATGGAACGGCCTGGGAAGGTCATCCTCCTCACCGTTGCAACTGCTACAAAATGCCGCCGCGGGCAATTGCTTTGATCTTTCCCGGCCGAGTTGCTTGCCAGCTTGGCCTTAGCGCCGCATAATGGGAGCATGGATGCAATCTTTGCTCGGTTACAAGAGATTTTTCGGGCCGTCCTGCTGGACGACAGCCTGATGCTCACGCCGGAAACCAGCGGGAATGACTTTGAGTCGTGGGACTCGCTCACGCATGTGACCCTCATGGTCCATGCCGAGCGCGCGTTTGGTATTCAATTTACAAGCACTGAGATTTCTGGTTGGCAGAACGCCGGCGAGTTGGCCAAGCTCATCGAGAGCCGCTTGCGGCAAAAAGAGCCGGCCTGATACAACCTCCGGCAAAGCGGCAAACAGGTGGCAAGCCAGGCACGCGCCAGTGAGCGCCATCGCCCGTTTTGGCGGTGCGCGGCCGGCCAAATTCGTACGAGGCTAATGCCGAAACCAGATGGATCAAGCCCCAGATGGATCAAGCCACAGTCGATCTTTATAAGCCGGACTTTTGGTGCGTCCTGGCGGTCGCCGTGCTGCTGCTGGTGCCGATGGTTTCGCCCGTCATGCGCAAGTGGTGCTGGGCCGCCATCAATTTTGGTTTCCTCTGCGTGCTGCTGGGCCTGCCCGACATGCAGCGCATCGAAGAACTTGCCCATCAGGGCAATTTCGCCGAAATCCGCAACCTGTTCGTCCATTCGCGGCCGGCGCTGGTTCTGGGCGGTGTGCTGGCGGCGTGGGCGGTGTTGCAGGCGATTCAATTTCTGCGGGCGCGCGGCTGGCGGCGGCTGGGCCTCGTGCCGGTGGCCGCGGCCGGATTGTGCGTTTTGGCGCTCTTCGTGCTGAACAAACTACAAAGCCAAACGCTTTTTGGCGACGAGAAATCCAAGGAGCTGATGCTTTCGCTCGGGCTGACCAGTGCTCGCGTACAGCCGCTCAAATCGCTGTTGTTGGCCATTGGTTTTTCGTATGTCGCCTTGCGCATGGTGGAGGCGCTGCGGCTGACGTACGAGGGAAACCACCGCGCCCCGGACTTTCCTTCGACCATCAATTATTTGGTGCCGTTTCACATGCTGGCGGCGGGGCCGATCCAGGGATACGCCGATTTCGTGGCCCAACCGGCCGTGCCGCCACCGCTGACCGCGGCCGACGCGCTGGCGGGCATCGAGCGCATCGCGATGGGGCTGTTCAAAAAATATGTCGTGGCCATCATCGTGGCTCGGTCGTTCATGACGTTTCAGTTCAGCTCGTCGAAGTACCTACTGTTCGATACGGTTTTCTTTTATCTTTGGCTCTATCTTGATTTCAGCGCCTATAGCGACATCACCGTCGGCGCGGGGCGGCTGATGGGTATCGCCACGCCGGAGAACTTCAATCGCCCGTATGTCGCCCGCAACCTGATTGATTTCTGGGATCGCTGGCACATCTCGCTGTCGCGTTTCGTCTATCGCAACATCTTCGTGCCGGTGCAGCTTTTTCTTATGCGCCGCACGGGGCCGGAAAAAGCCCTGCGCGGCGCCGCAGTGGCTTTTACGGTGTCGTTTCTGTTGTGCGGACTATGGCACGAACTGAGCTTGCGTTGGTTCTTGTGGGGAGCGATCCACGCGGTCGGGCTGGTGACGGTGAACTACTATCGCTTCTGGCTGCAAAAACACCTTAGCCGCGAGGCTTTGAACCGTTATCGCGCGCATCGCGGCATTCGTGTGGCGGCAATCCTTTTAACACAGCTTTACGCCGCCTTTTCACTCGTGGTGGCGAGTTGGCCGCAAATGTAGGGAACAAAATCATGAGCACCGACACCATCAAGCAAACTCACGTTCCGGTTTGGCAATTCGCGCTGCGGATCAGTTGGGTCGTGGTGGAATTGACGTTGGTCTATTGGTTGGGTGAAAGCGGCGCGCAGTTTTTCTATCAAGGTTTCTAGTCTCGCTGATATCGATGGTCTTTCTCGGTTTTCAGATTTCGCGTTATCGAGGGCTGCTGGCGGTGGTGGCCGGCGGCGTGGCGATTTTCGCGGCGTCGCACTTCGCGCTGGTGCGCTTGTTGGGCGACAACGCCGCGGCGGTATTCCCCAGTCAGCGTCCGCTGGGCTGGCCGTTGTACGAACGCATGTGGGGCCGTATCGCCGCTGTCGACCGCATCTATAAGCGCGGCCAACTGCCGCCCGACACTCGGCTGGGCGTGTTTATCGGCGTGTCCACCACGGCGGCCGGCATCGAGCGCAAGTACCTTGACGCCGAAGCGACCGCCGCCGATCGCTGGATCGTGCTGGCCGGCGCGGGGTTGAGCTTTGAAAACATCGAGAACGTCATGCAACCGGTGTCTTACCTGAGCCTCAAGCCAACCGTGGTGGTGTTTGGCATCCATCCGCAAATGTTGGTGGGTGAGCGTTACTTGACCGACGAGCCGACGATTGGCGACGTGCGCGTGGTCGGCCGGCGGCGACGAATTCTGGACGAGCAGCTCAAGAAGTTTCCCCTGTTGCACTTGTTGCGTCAGCATTGGGCCGTCGAACATCGCGACATCGCGGGCCATTACCTGCGCACCAAAATCTATGACTTGCGGCTGTGGGTCTTTCGGCTGGCGGGCGTCAGCGCGTCGAGCCTCGCGCCGCCGGCCTTTGAACCGTGGGACGAAGATCCGCTTTGGCTCTGGAACATGGACGATTTGGAGCACCATTTCGCCGAGGCTCAGCTCAATTTTTGGGACCGCCGCGACCACTTCAAACCGGAAAAGTATGATGTCGACGGCCCGCAGGCGCGTTCGATCACACGCATGATTCGCCAGTATCGCGGCATGGGCGCGAAGGTCTTTCTGGTACTCATGCCGCTGAAATCGACCACGCGGGCGATTGTGCCGCCCAACGCCAAGCCCTGTTTAATGGAAGTGTTGCGCAAGAATTTTCCCGACGCCACGCCGACGGTCATCGACCTGGACGACGCCATTCCCGACCGGTTGTTTACCGACGAGGCCCATCTCTCACGCAACGGCGCCGACCGCCTTTCCAAGCTGGTGGCCGAGCGCTTGCGGGCCAACGCCCCGGCCCACGCCGAGCCTTAATTTGTGAACCCCCCTCGAGCGTTTTGGCGATTTGTTGGAGGCGAAGTTGGTGGAGGCGAAAGCGCGATTGTGAACGCGGCGCCGGCACTTCCGACCGACGGATCTCCCGCGAAGACGCGAAGACGCGAAGAAGACGAAAAGGTGAGGACGCCGCTGGCCACTTACTTCCCACTTTTTTGCTCCCTTTCTTCCCCTCTTCCTCCCTTCCCTTCGCGTCTTCGCGGCTT
>DASVGM010000053.1:0-5600 GCA_036379555.1 Pirellulales bacterium
GAGACGCTGTCCCAGCAGTTGGGAATGTGCCGGCAGTAGCTGAACAACCGCGAACCATCGGCATATTCGAATTCCACGGCGTGATGGTCGTAAATCTCGCCGTAATCGTCGCCGGTGCGCACTTGCCGGCCGCCCATGCCCTGGGCACGCACCGGATGTCCGTTCTTCAGCCAGTTAATCACGTCGAGATTGTGAATGTGCTGCTCGACGATGTGATCGCCGCAGAGCCAATTGAAGTAGTACCAGTTTCGCATCTGATACTGCATGTCGGTTTCGCCCGGCTTGCGCGGATGCACCCAGACGCCCGGATTGTTCCAATAGGCACGGGTGCAGATGATGTCGCCGATGGCGCCGTCTTGCAACCGCTTGATCGTCTCGATGTAGCCCGCCTGATGATGGCGCTGCAATCCGACGCCCACGCCAAGGCCCTTTTCCTTGGCCTTCTTGGCGGCTTCGAGCACGGCACGCACGCCGGGGGCATCGACGGCCACCGGCTTCTCCATGAAGATGTGCTTGCCGGCATCGACGGCGGCGGCGAAGTGAATGGGGCGAAAGCCCGGCGGTGTGGCCAGAATGACCAGATCGACGCCGGCTTGAAGCACCTTCTGATAGGCGTCGAAGCCGACGAACTGACGGTCATTGGGCACGTCGATCTTGGCGGCGAAGTTGCCTTCTTTTTGGATGTTTTTCAAGCTGCCGTTCAGGCGGTCTTCAAAGGCGTCGCCCATGGCCACGAGCTTGACCTTGTGCTCGGTGCTCATGGCGTCCCGGATGGCGCCTGTGCCGCGGCCGCCGCAACCGATGAGGCCGATCTTGATGGTTTCGTCGCTGCCGGCGTGGGCGCTGCGCGCCACACCCAGGCTGCCTACGAGACTGCCGCCGACAACGGCCGCCGTCGAAGTTTTTAAGAACGCGCGTCGCGACGGAATCTCACGCCGCGCCTGTTGATGTTGCTCGCTCATCTTTCATTTCTCCTTAAAGGGTTGGGAAAGCCCCGGTTCAATGCAATCGTTCACGTAGGGTGGGCATTGCCCACCCTAAACTGACCCGTGGGGCGGGCCGCCGGCCCGTCTGGCGCAAAAGACGGCCCGGCGGGCCGCCCCACGATTGCGCTGGCGTGATTCAACATCGGTTTTGGAATAGGCACTAGGCCGTTACTGCCGATTCGTATCAATCACGTCCAAGTTCAATTCGTACTTCTCTTTCTCTTTGTCGCCCGGCTCGACGAGCGGCCTGACGACGCGGAAACCCACGAATTGGGCGTCTGTATAATACCAAATGCTTTGCGGCACTTGAGGGTCTTGCTGCTTCCAATCTTTCTCGCTGCCGCGGCGCGTGGCGCTGCGCAACGCCGGCGGGTCGTCATCCCAACCGCCGCCGCGCACGACGCAAGGCTCAACCGTCTTGGGAACCGCCAGCGGGTTGTCGGCTGTTTTGCCTGCGAATTCCTGGTAAAAATCGGCCACGTACTGGTCGGTACACCACTCGGCCACGTTGCCGTGCATGTCATACAGGCCCCAAGGATTGGGCTTCTTTTCGCCGACATGGTGATACGAATCGTGGCTGTTGTCGTAAAACCAGCCATACTCGGGCAGCTTGGCCGGGTCATCGCCAAACGAATAAGCGGTGTTGCTGCCGGCGCGGCAGGCATATTCCCATTCGGCCTCGGTCGGCAGGCGATAATATCGCCCGGTCTTGGCGCTGAGCCATTGGCAATACTTCTTCGCCGCGAGTTGCGTCATGCAGATCGCCGGGAAACGCTCTTTGCCCATGCCGAAGCTCATGTCGGTATAGGGCTTGGTGGGCCGCGTCACGACGTCGGCCAGTTTGTCGAGATCGCTGGGCTGTTTGTTCGTGATTTTGCGCCGCGCCACGTCGAGGTTGAACATGAATACCTCGTATTCGTCCCAAGTGACCTCATACTTGCCCATCCAGAAAGCGCCGACCTTCACCTCGTGAACCGGGCCTTCGTCGTCGGCGCGTCCTTTTTCATCGGCCGGACTGCCCATGCGGAACGTGCCGCCGCGAATGGGCACCATCTCGAAGCTCGCTTCCGAGTCGGCGATGCGGTCGGTGTAGGGCTTCATATCGGCTTCGGCTTTCGCTTCGGCATTCGGCACGTTGAGCGGCGCAGGCTTGACGCTTTCCGCGGCAAAAGCGGTGCGGCCGCCGAGAATCGCCACGCAGGCGCTCAAGGCCATTTGCCAGCGGCTCATTCCGGCAAGTAATCTATTCATAGGGGTCGTTCTCTTCAGTGTTCTTCTCGTCAGTGTTGTTTGCGCCATGGGTCAGCCAATGTCTTGTTTCGTTCGCATGCTATCAATCCTTTTGGCCGCTCTGGCGGTTTTACCGGCGGCCGCCGCCGAGGCTCAGCGCCACTCGTATCAGCGCGTGCTCATGGGCGCGCCGGTAAAACTAATATTGTATTCCGAGACCGAAGCGACCGCAAACCTTGCCGCCGAGGCCGCCTACGAGCGCATCGCCGCGCTCGACCGAGTGCTCAGTGATTACAAAACCGACAGCGAACTCTCCAAGCTCAGCGCCACCGCCGGCACCGGGCGAAAAGTAGCCGTCGGCGACGATCTGTGGGCGGTGCTTGAGCGCTCTCAAAAGCTTACCGAGGCGACGGAGGGCGCCTTCGACGTTACGGTTGGCCCTTATGTCCGCCTCTGGCGTCGGGCACGGCGGAACAAGGAGTTTCCAACGGCGGAGCGTTTGACCGAGGCGCGCGCGGCCGTGGGGTACAAGAAGTTGCGGCTCGACCCATCGGGCCACACCGCCGAGCTTTTGGCGCCCGGCATGCGGCTCGACTTGGGCGGCATCGCCACCGGCTACGCGGTCGACGAAGCCATGCGTGTGCTCAAGCGGCACGGCATCGGGTGCGCGCTGATCGACGCCAGCGGCGACATCCTGGTCAGCGATCCGCCGCCGGGCGAGCTGGGTTGGAAAATCGGCATCGCTCCGCTGGAACCGACCGGCCCGGCAAGTCGTTACGTGAGCTTGCGAAATATGGCGATCACGACGTCGGGCGACGCCTTTCAGCACGTGGTCTTGAACGGCAAGCGTTACTCGCACATCGTCGACCCGGCGACAGGGCTGGGACTGACCGATTCCGCGACGGTGGTCGTCATCGCCGGCGACTGCATCACCGCCGACAGTCAGGCGACGGCCGTCAGCGTGCTTGGTCCTGAAAAGGGGCTGCGGCTCATCGCATCGACCGACCGCGCCGCGGCGTACATCGTTCGCAATCGCGAGGGCGCGGTGGAGACGTTCGCGTCGCCGCGGCTAGAGGAGTATGCGCCACGCGGACCAGAATAAGGCGAGGGTGACACCACACGGTAAAGCTTCGCCGAACCCGATTGCGAACAACCTTCGTCGCGGCACACGGCGACCAGAACACCGCAAAAAACCCATAAATGACACAGTTTTGCGCCCGCGGCGCCGGCCGAGCGTGTACAAATCCAGACAGGCCGTGAACTGCCGGCGAACGATTCAACGCACCAAGCCCCGCTTCCGCAGGTAACTGGAGATCAACTGATCGACGGGCAACTGCGTATTCGCCAACAAATAGGTCATGCCGCGGCGGGTGCAAAACTCCCGCGCGCTTTCGACAAACGCGGCGAGGGTTTGCTTGTAACGCTTCAGAAGCGGCGCGCTGACGGTGATCTCCGCCACGTCGGAATCTTCGCAGTCGATCAGCCGCAGGTCGCCCTTGACGTCCGGTTCCAACTCTTCTTGCGAGAGCACATGGATCACGTAGGCGTCCATCTGCTGCGCGACAAGATAGCGCAAGGCGTCTTGAAATCCCTGCTTGTCGAGCAGATCGCTGATGAGCACCACGACGCCTTTGCCGGAATTTCGCAAGCAGAAGTTTTTGACGCCCTGGGCCAGCGAGACTGCTTCGCCCGGCTCAAACTGTTCGATGTGGTTCAGCATGCGCCACAGGCTGCGGCGGCCGCGCCACACCGGGCCGGGTACGCCGGCCGGTTGGCCCAAGGTTTCAATCTTCACGCGATCGGAGCGCACCAGGCCCACAAAACCCAGCGCCGCCGCCAACTGCTTGGCATACTCCAACTTGCTCGGCGCGCCAAACGTCATGGAGGCGCTGGCGTCGATCAAGGCATAGAAATGCAGGTCTTCTTCTTCGAGAAAGAGCTTCAGAAACAAGCGATCGAGCCGGGCATAGGTGTTCCAGTCGATGAACCGCAGATCGTCGCCATGAACGTAGCTGCGGAAGTCGGCGAACTCGACGCTTTGCCCTTTGCGGCTGCTTTTCCGCTCGCCCTTCATGCGACCGCGGAACACCTTGCGGCTGACCAACTCCAGGCGTTCGAGCTGGGCCAGCAGTTCGGGGCTTAACAAGGGTAACGACGCGGTGCTCATGCCGCTTTTTCACTCTCCGCCTTCTCCGGCACGCCTTCGAGCAGATCGAGCAACACGCGATCGGGCTCGATGCCTTCGGCCTGCGCCTCGAAGTTCAACAACACGCGGTGCCGCATGGCGGGCAAGAACACGCGCCGCACGTCTTCAAAGCTCACGTTGTAGCGGCCCTCAAGCAAGGCGCGCACCTTGGCCGCCAAGGCCATCGTCTGCGCGCCGCGCGGGCTGGATCCCCAGCGGATGTAACGGTTCGTCACCGGCAAGGCGAACGGACCCTCTGGATGCGTGGCCAGCGTGAGCCGCACCAGATAGTCTTGCACGTGCGGCGCCAGAATCACCTCGCGCACCAATTGCTGCCAACGCATGATCTCGGCCCCGTCCATCACTTTTTGCACTTCGATGATCTCGCCCCGTGTCGTGCGGTCGATGATCGTGGAAAGCTCCTCGCGCGTCGAATAACCGACCACGAGCTTGAAAAAGAAACGGTCGAGCTGCGCCTCGGGCAACGGATACGTGCCCTCTTGCTCGATTGGGTTTTGCGTGGCCATCACGAAGAACGGTCGTTCCAGCAGATAGCGATGCCCGGCCACCGTGACGGAAAACTCTTGCATCGTCTCCAGCATGGCCGACTGCGTTTTGGGCGTGGCGCGGTTGATCTCGTCGGCCAGACATATCTGCGTGAAAATCGGCCCTTGTTGAAACTCAAACACGCGCTTGCCATCGGGCAGTTCCATCACCATGTTGGTGCCCAGAATGTCGGCGGGCATCAGGTCGGGAGTGAACTGAATGCGCGAAAACTTGAGCGAAAGCGCTTCGGAGAGCGAACGCACCAACAAGGTCTTGCCCAGGCCGGGCACGCCCTCCAGCAGGCAGTGCCCGCCCACGAACAGACAAGTCAGCACGCCATGCACAATCTCATCATGACCGACAATCACGCGGCCGATCTGCTCGCGCACGGCGCGATAGCGACCCACGAATTCTTCCGCCCGTCGTTCCATCGTTTCGCCGATGCTCATTGTGTTCGTCCCATGAATGGTGGTGTCCGCGGTGATGATTGTCGCAGCGCCGGGGGGTGGCTGGCAAGCGCTGAAAACGCCGCGGAAGGGAAGCGACGGGCATCCTGAGACGCAGGCACCATCCGGGCTAAAAGAACCCCATGCCACCGCCCATTCCCATGCCGCCCATGCCGCCCATGCCCATTCCCATTCCGCCCATTCCCA
>DASVGM010000054.1:0-9914 GCA_036379555.1 Pirellulales bacterium
AGGGCATTATCGCCCGCACCGGTAGCGACAACCAGATGGTCTACAGCGGTGAAGCCCGCGGCCGCACCAATACGCAAATGGCCAGCCGCATGGTGCCGGGCACCTACCGAGAAGTAACACGAGCGCAGCCGTCGCAGGTGGAAGAAGTCGCCGAAGAAGAACTGATGGAAGAAGAACCCGAAAGGGTTGTCCAGGCGCCGCGGCCCAAACGTATCCGTTCATCGAAACCGCGCCCTCGCGGGCAAATGGTGCGCGTTGAACAACGGTATGAATGACGGTGGCCGGCCCGTAGCCGACTTCGTAAGAAGTCGGGCCGTGGCGGCGGTCCACGGCCAGAATTCTCACGAATCCTGCTACACAGGCTCGTCGGCGTTCTTCTTGGCGGTTCGCTTCGAGTCGCGTAAAGTGAATAGTCCTCCCGCTCTCTTTGAACGGGGGGACTTTTATTGTTTTACCCGTCTTCAGGGCCTTGCGAGCCGCCCGCGGCTGGCCGACGGGGCTACGCGTCAGTCGAAATGTGGCGCTGAAAGTTTTTCGAGGAGTTTCCATGTTAGAAGAATCCGACACATATTTAATGATCCTGGAGCAAGGCGAGGAGCGGGCAACGCGGCGAGACATTTTACTGGTCGGTGAGGCACGGCTTGGCGCCGCCGACGACGCAATAAAGAATCAGCTCGCGGATATTAAGGACGCCGAGCGGCTGACGCGAATGGTTCAGAGGGCCGCCATCGCCTCAACTTGGGATGAGATTCTTGAGGACAGTTGAGCGGAGCGCGATCCGCGAACGGCGTTTGGCCGGCTGCCGTGAACTCGCGACAAACCAACGACTTACCATTAGCGTCAACGATCTCCCGCCGCGTTGGCTACCGGCAAGGAAGAGACAAAAACGAGGAAAACCATCATGACGAAAACGAGGAAACCATCATGACGAAAACGCTGCATGGCGTGGTCCGCGGCAAAACGATCGAGCTTGATGAAGACCTGGGCGCGGTGGACGGGCAAAAAGTGGAGATTCAGGTCATCATGCTTCGTCCGAAAAAGCGTCTGCCCGGGCCTCCGCCTGGTTGGCAGCCCGGACGACCGAGCAACACCGCGGGAGCATTGGCGGATTCGTGGACAGACGAAGACGACCTTATCCTTGAAGAAATCCATCGCGAACGCAAGCGAGAAGGCCGCCGGGAGATCATGGAATGAGCTTTTTGCTGGATACCAATACGGTTTCGGCTCACCTCCGCCGGCCTTCGGGGCTTTCGCACCGCTTTATTCAATATTCCGGCCGGCTTTATACTTCGACCGTGGTTTTAGCTGAGCTCTACGTTTGGGCGTATAACCGCCCCGATCCACGCAAGGCGCTCACCGCCATCGACAACCTACTCAACCAAGAAGTCATGCTGTTGCACTACGACGCCGACTGCGCCGATGAGTTCGGCCAGGTCCGTGTCCGACTAAAGCGTATTGGCATTGAGGTGCCATCGCTCGATTTGTTGATCGCGTCCGTGGCTCTGGTCTACGACCTTACGCTTGTGACCAACAACACGGTCGATTTTCAAAACATTCCCGGCCTGCGCCTGGATGACTGGCTGACGCCATAAAACCCGCAATCGGAAGCCGCATAAGCGGCCGATCGATTTGGCGGGCCGATGAGATGTTAAAAGAAATCCGATACGTATTTAATGATCCTGGAGCGCTCGGCAAGGCATCGCACATATTGGCAATCTCGTCCAAACGTGCTATTCCGGGCTCAAGGCAACGGCTGTTTGGAGATTGGCCGTGTGCTGCACGACAGCATGGATGTGTCCAAGCACCTCCCTCCCGAAACAGCGTGTTCTAACATGCTGTCGCTGCTGCATGCGGGGAGCAGCCGCGTCGTTGATTAACGCGAGGAAGTTCTCGATGCGCTCGTCTACCGCCGCCGCTCACAAACTAAGAACCTGTCGTCAACCCAATTCAATCCGGCGATGATCGATCCGTTTCGGATCGAAAATGCCCAGACCAAGTGTGGCGGCCAGCGGAATATGTTCGGGCTGACGCATTTCAAACTGCTCTGAAGGCGCCTTGATGCCGTCTCGGACCTCTACCAGGCGATATTCGCCTTCCAAGCCCATTTGGGCGACCGACGGCCAGCCCTCGCTGGCGCGCTTGGCGTCGATAATTCGCCAGCCGACATGGTCGAGGGCCACGGGGTCGGTCGCGAAAAACAGGCTTTGGTACTCCCAGGTGGCAAACGTCTTGTTCCAGATGCCCGGCCCGCCTTCCCAGGTGCCCAACAGACCGTCGAGAATCTGCAGCACCGCTTTCTCGCGAATCGGCGGCAGCGAAACCGCCGCCGGAATGAATTCGCCACACTGGTTGATCGCCACACCGTGGTAGTAGCCCGAGGCCGGGTTAAAACTCGAAAGGTGGCTGCGCGCCACGTTGTTCACCGAACCGTGCGAAAGGTTTTTTAGCGACAACGTCACGCCGGCCGAACGGTGGTCTTTGAGCACCGGAATGGAAATAAACTTGTCGACCTTTTGCGAGATGATTTTGGAAACGTGCGAACGAAAGCGGCGGTCATCGCGCGGGTCGTGATGCTTGGGGTCGCAATAAGCCATCTCGCGGTAGATGTCGCGGTCGTAACCGGCCACGTGGTCTTTTGGCTCACCGGGCAAGTAGCCATTGATATCGACCTGCCGCTCATCGTACTTCGTCGATGAGCATTCCCAATGCACGCCGGCCGGCAGCATCGCGTCGTAGCCGCAAACCAAAAACTCGTCGCGATAGCGTTCAAACACCAAAATATCGTTGCGACGCACGCCGGCCGACTGCAGGCCGTCGATAACGGCCCAAATAACCTCGAAGCTGGAGATCGAGTCGGGCCGGCCGACAGGCACCACCTTGATGCCCACACGATCGCCCGGCGAAAAGAAATAGCGCCAGGCCTCGGTGGCGTCGTCGCTGCGCACCAACTCGCGCATGCCGCGCTGAACCATGGCATGCACCGCGTGCCGGTCGCGTTTCTTGTTCTTAATGGAACCCGGATGATGAACCTCGACCACGCTGCCCGGAAACGGGCCGGGAATGCCCAGCGGTCGGCCGTCGCGCGCGGCCGGCAGGCTGAGCGGCGCCTGACGGCCGGCGGTCCAGTGACGGCTCATCCAGCCGGCGGCCCCGCCGCCGGCCAAACCCATTGTGGCCCCGGTTACGAACGATCGCCGGTCCATACCAACACCCTTTATGGTTCAAGTTCCAAGATGACCTCGACTTCCACCGCGATATTGCCGGGCAACGAGCCCATGCCCACCGCGCTGCGGGCGCCGACGCCGTTTTCCTTGCCGAACACGTCGGCGAAAAGCTCGCTAAAGCCGTTGATCACCGCCGGGTGCTGCTGAAAGTTGGGGCTGGCATTGACCATGCCCAGCGTCTTCACCACGCGGCGCACGCGATCGAGGCTGCCCAACTTCATCCGTAGCGAAGCGAGAATCGCCAGTCCGGTTTGCCGGGCCGCCTGATAGCCGGCCTGCTGGTCGATGCTGTCGCCCACGCGACCGGTAATCATCGTGCCATCGGCCTTGAGCGGCCCATGACCGGAGACGTAGCACATGTTTCCGACCAGCACCACCGGCTGATACACCCCCGCCGGCTTCGGGGCGGGGGGTAACTCCAGACCAAGCTCTTTAACGCGGGCTTCCGCACTCATGATGTCATTTTCCTTTCAGATTGTTGATAGACTTCTTGTGGATCAAAAACTCGTTGGCCGACGACGTTCACGGCCGAGCCGTCCAACTCGCGAAAGAAACAGCTTCGGTATCCCTCGTGGCAGGCGGCGCCGCGCTGCGTCACCCTGAGCAGGATGGTATCGCCGTCGCAATCGACAAAAATGGCCTGCACCTGCTGCGTATGTCCGCTCTCTTCGCCCTTGCGCCAGAGCCGCCGCCGGCTGCGGCTATAGTAATGGGCCTCGCCGGTGGCCTGAGTACGCGCGAAGCTCTCGGCGTTCATGTAGGCCAGCATCAGCACCTCGCCGGTTTCGGCGTCTTGCGCGATGGCGGGCAGCAGACCGTCATTGGCGGAAAAATCGGGAAGAGCGGTGGCAGGCGACACGGTGTTTTTCAGGTGAAGGCTTGCCGCGCCGCGGACGGGGCAAGCTACAACCTTGTTGTTTGTTGAAAGCGTCAGAAAAGTTGTCACACGACAGCTTAGCATAACCCGACCCCGCCTTGTATGCCATCGCCAGCCACGGCGCGGGCCTCGATACGATCGTTGCGGCAAAAGGTTTTCGTACAGGCGCGCGTTTCATTAAAGTCCGCGTCATAGGCCAAATATGGCCGCCGCTTGAGTCGCGCGGCAAGCCGGGCCGATGCCAATGCAGCTTCGTTCTCTCTTGCCTAGGATACCTCGTTTTGAAGATTTCGCTCAGCGCACTCGTACCCGTTCATAACTGTCAGGCGACCGTCGCCCCGCTCGTTTCACACCTGCTGGAACACTTGGCCGAACTGACCAACCGTTTTGAACTGGTGATCATCGACAACGGCTCGACCGACGCGACGGCCGAAGTGATTGCCGACCTGGCCGTGATTTATCCGCAAACCAGCCGCCTGGTGCTGCCCGGCCATAGCGATTGGGCGAGCGTCGTCCGGGCGGGGCTGCGGCACAGCTCCGGAGAAATCGTGCTCGATCGCCATGAGGCGTGCCAAAGCGGCATGTCGGGGCTAGAAGGGTTATGGCAAGCCATGCGCCTGGGCGACGTGGCGGTCATTCGTTCGCCGCACGCGGCCACGCTAGGCTCGATTCCCGCCTTGCCGCTGGAGCACCGGCCTCCCGACTGGCAAATGGTGCGGCGTTGCGCGCTCGACGGTTGGCTGCGGACGCGCTCGAACCGCGACTGGATGAGTTTTTTGGCGGCCCGCGGCTATGGCGTGCAGGAGATCGCTGCGCGTGGCGCTGGTCGCGAATTGCCATCCGCCCACGTTGGCCTGAAGCTGACCGCCGCGGCGGACCCGCGGCCGGTGGCCATCGGTAAGCGGCCGACGCGCCGGCCGAATTATCTCGACCGCATCAAGGCCTTCGCTTTGGGCGAGTGACACTGGTTGACGGCGGGGCTGCGGCGGACGAAAATCGCAGAACATCCCTGCGTTCCGCCCACGAGTTACGAACCACCGCCATGCGACCTCTGCTCTTTGCCCTCTGCTTATCCGCTGTGTCTTCCAACCTGTTCGCCGCCGATCCTTTTCCCGCTGTCGAAAAACTCCCCCCGCGACCTGCACTGCCCGACCCGCTGGTCATGCTTAACGGTTTGCTGGTGACCACGCCGCAAGAGTGGCGCGATCAGCGGCGGCCCGAGTTAAAGGCGCTGTTTGAGTTTTACATGTATGGCCGAGCGCCCGCCGCGCCGGATAATCTCAAAGCCACGATCGTCCAGCGCGACGATCACTACTTTGGCGGCAAGGCGACCAAAAAAGACGTCACGCTCACCTTTGGTCCTGATGGCACGCCGCCCTTGCACCTGCTGCTGGTCGTACCTAATAAACGCACGCGGCCGGCGGCGGTTTTTGTTGGCGCGAATTTTCACGGCAACCATACGCTTGTCGATGATCCATCCGTGGCGTTGCCCACGGTTTGGGTTCCCGAACGCGGGCCGGGCGTGGAACATAACCGCGCGACGGACGCCGGGCGAGGCACCTCGGTCGATGTCTGGAATTTGGCAGGCTCGATCGACCGGGGATATGCCGTCGCCAGCTTTTATTGCGGCGACATCGATCCTGATAAACCGGATTTCAGCGACGGCGTGCATGCGGCCTATTACAAAGCGGGGCAAACCGCGCCGGGTCCGCACGAGTGGGGAACCATCGCCGCCTGGGCTTGGGGCATCAGCCGCGCGGTCGATTACCTGGTGACCGACGCCGATCTCGACGCCAAACGCATCGCCGCCGTGGGGCATTCTCGCTTAGGAAAAACCGCCATGCTCGCCGCGGCGCTGGACGAGCGTATTGCGATGGCCATTCCCCTGCAAGCCGGTTGTGGCGGCACCGCGCCCAGTCGCGGCAAGGTGGGTGAATCGGTCACGCAGATCAACGACCACTTCCCGCATTGGTTTTGCGATACGTTCAAAGAATTCAATTCCCAGGTCGATCGCCTGCCGTTCGATCAGAATTGTCTGGTGGCGCTGGTCGCGCCGCGGCCGGTGCTGTTTGCCAACGCGGTGGAAGACCAATGGGCCAATCCCGCCGGACAGTTTGAAGTGCTCAAGGCCGCCAACGGAGTTTATCGTTTGCTGGGCGCCGCCGGGCTGAACGCCGACCGTATGCCCGAAAACGGCAAGCTCGTGGGCGACCGTCTGGCCTATTTCATTCGGCCCGGCAAGCACTCCATGACCCTGGTTGATTGGCACGCATTCTGGGATTTCGCCGATCAGCATTTCGGCAAACCCTGACAGCCCGCTCAACGATCAGACGCGGCAAGGCTCAGATTCTGAATGATGATTTCCGCGCCGGGCGTCAAGTTGCGCAGCTTCTCGGCAATGACTTGCTTTTCGCTGGCTGTGGCCGTTTTCAACTTTCGCTGAAAGACCTCCAACTTTTTGCGGCGATGCCGCCGGCGCTTGATTTCCTTATGCCGCTCATTAATACCACCCACCGTCGCACTCGCTTTCTTTCAATAAGATCGATTGTCCATGAAGAGGCTATTTGAAAACTCGGATTTAGCCGTGGCAGCGTATCGTGGGGCGGCTCCCCGAGCCGTCTTTCGCTTCCAGACGGGCCGGCGGCCCGCCCCACGGCGAATTTTCAAATAGTCTGTAACAAGCGGTTGTTTTTAGCAGGTACTCGCCCGGCGGTCAACGCGACGGAACCTCGCCCCCCTCAACCTGCTAGAAACGAAGTGTAAGCTCGCTTCAAGGCATCGAGCTTGTTCCACTGCTTGGATACGCCGTTCCAATGAAACGCCATGACTCCTGTCGCCGGCGGCCGCGAGCCAAAATCCAGCACCGATTCGACTTGTTCGACCGGCACACTCTCGCCCCAATCAGCCAACTGCACGATCGGCCAGATTTGCTTCTTTTCGTCCGGCTTTCCTTCGATCCGCAGCAACTCGCCCAGTCGCCGAATTTGCCGCGAGATCCAAGCCAAGTCGCCGGCGTGCCCGAAGCGAGCGTGATAAGGCATGATGCTGAACACATCCAGGAACGGCGATTGTGCCGGCAGATCAATGGCCAGCTTGTGGCGAATCGCACCCTCGTAGTCGTCCGCCGACCACGGACAGTGAAACGTGCCCAACAACGCCTTGGGGCGAACCTCGTCCAGAATTTCGCGATACTCCCGGACCCAGTCGGTAAACACTCCGCAGCGGAACCTGGTCCAGGCGTCACGCTCGGCGCCAAGCAGCACGGTCGCGGCTGCGGCTGTCTCGCGCGGCAAAGTGATGCCGGTTTCGGCCGTGAATTGTTTCAAGGCGACGGGCGAAAAGTCGCTGTCCGGCAGGTTCGGCTGAGCCTGTTCCCAACTGGCGTGGGCGTGATGGTAATCGAGCCAGATGCCATCAATCTCAAAGTTCCTCAGCACGCGGCGGAACTCCTGCATGCGGTCGCGCCGATACCCGGCATGAAACGGGCTGACGCCCTGCCAACCGTCCGGCGGCGGCGAAGGCTTGCCATCGGGACCGATCGGCGCCGCGTCGGGGTGATCTTTCAAGAACTCCGCCCAGTGCATTGAGTTGAACTCGGCGAAGACCTTGATGCCCAGTTTGTGATAGCGATCGATTTCTTTGGCGTCCAAACCGCCCGAACCAACCCAAACCGCGTTGATTCCATACTCGGCGGGCGTTTCTCCGCGCTGGAACATCTCGCGCGTAAAGCCGCCATAGATGCCGCGAATCTTCAGCCACGGGCGCGGTTGGCCGGGCGAGGCGTCTTGGTTCTCTTGCGCGGAAGTCGATGGAATCATGTTTGTCGTGAGTGTGGCGGCGGCCAGTCCCTTGAGCACGGTGCGGCGAGAAAATGATGATTCAGGTGTGGGCTCTTCGCGAGGCGGGAGGGCAATGCCTGTGGTTCTTTTCATGATGAAGTCCGTCATTTCTGGAAGCACCACAATGCTATCGCGCCTGCTGGCGGGTCGCCAGCGTCGCCGACGCGGCGCGGACGACGACCATTACGGGGCTTGAGGTGCGCACGCTTCCGTCGGCGTCCGTGCCGAGCACGGAAAAAACGTGGTAGCCGGACGCCAGTCGCGTCGTGGTGAACTGGGCCGGCGCTTTCGTGACGACCCCAACGCTCTTGGCCCCATCGTAAAACACCAGTTTTTTCCAGTCGCGGAAGCGTCCGGTATCGACGGTGATCGTGACATCGCTTCCCGGCGCCACAGGCGGCGTGCCGGGACCACATGGCCCCGGCGCGGTAATCGTCAGCGGATTGTCGTAGGTCATCAGCGTGCTGGCAAAGCCGCCACCGGCTGAAAAACCAACAGCGACATACGGAGCGTTCAGCAGTTCGGGGTGTTTCGATTCCGCGCCGATCGCCCGCAGGGCCTTGTGAAATCCCTTCAACGCGCTGGTATGCGGGCAGGTGCCGTTGGCCGCGACCAATGCGAAGTCGTGCAGATGCATGAACTCGCGGTAGTAATGACAGAAGGTCCAGTCGCCGCGCGAGTCGCCCGCGTGGAAATTTGAATTCACAAACAACCCCCGCACGGTGTTCAGGCCAACGGGGATCACAACGCAAAACGTCTTCGAGTCGGGGTCGGTAGATTCATAGACCGTGTACCCGCGGTTGTCGATGACGAGTGTCTTTGATGTCACGTCCGGCGGCGACCGCTGGTTCGTGCTCGGTCTTGTCGCGGCGCCCGTGAAGGTTTCGTTTTCAGCGACGGCCAATCCGGATGCTGAACAAACAATCGACGTCAGAGAGATGAATGTCATGAGCAAACTTCGCACGTTGTACTCCTTTTCGACTATTGTGGATCGAGCATTTCCGTTGTCGACCGGGCCTGTTTCAAAAAGGTCCGCCGAACGGCACCAGCTCAGCTTGAGGCGCCCATAGCGCTAATTGACGTTTCGATCTCGGCTGTCACTCTACAACTGGACGGGCCAGGAGGCCCATCCTCCAAACACGTCCACCCAACGATTTAGTCTGGACAAAGCACCAAGCTACTCCCCCAACTCTTTTTGCCGATGCCTCGGCTTTCGCTTGGCCGCGGGGGCGGCCTTGAACTGCGGCCCGCGTTGCGATGGGGCGTCCATCTTCTTGCCGCCCAGCAATTCTTCGATGGTCAAGATTTGCAGCCTGGGGTGGTTTTCTTGCGACCAGGGCGATTGATAAAAGCCGGCGCTGGCCGCTTCCTGCCGCATGGGCCGCGTCGGTTCTTCCATCGTGATGAGCACGCCCAGCGGCGCTTTCTCGCGGTCGAGCACGTCGCGCAGGTCGCGCACATGGGCGACGCCGGTATGTCCGGCTTTGACCGACAGGATGATTTGCTTCGTCGGGCCGCCGCCGGCCGCCCATACGTCGTGGAAGAAAATCCGCCCGTCAATGCCCTTGTCGGCGCCCTTCTTTTGCTCGCTGGGGCGCGCATTGACCAGCCCCAACGCCCACCATTGCCAGGTGTCTCCAAAGGCCTTGATTTGCGCCGCCGACCGGCTGCCGTCTTGCTCGGCGAAAAGCACGTTGTAATCTTGATCGCTGTTAAATGGCGGATCGAGGTACACCAGGTCGACGGATTCGTCGCCCACGTACCGGCGCAAGACAGGCAGATTGTCGCCATAAAAGAGCGTGTTCATCGTGAAGAGTATCGCACGCCCTCGCTATTCTACACAAGTGCTGGAAACGGTCACGACCCCTGCCAGCTTGTCTGGCTGGTGAAGAAGTTTGGCAGGCTAAGGGGCTTTCGCTCCTCCCTCCTCTCTCCGCGCTGCCCGCGACCTACTCTGTGCCGGCCGCCACGCCG
>DASVGM010000055.1:0-8957 GCA_036379555.1 Pirellulales bacterium
GCTTGCGCGGAAACACCCGATGCGGGGCAGGCGGCTCCTCTACTTCAGGCGGCCGTGAACGCTTCCCACAATGGGCAGGCGACCGCATGGTGTTTTTGCCCGGTTTCGCTATTTTGCCTCAACTTATGCGGTTGTTTGCAGTTTATGCCGCTAACGGCCGAAGTTTGAAAAAGATACGTCGTTGACAGATTTGCGTGGGCGGCTTATTTTTCGCAAGGCCTGTCTGGGAGATTGGTGTGGTGCGGAAAGTGTTCGTTGTGCTGGTGCTGGTGTTGTTCGCTCAGGCTACGGCCGCGCGCGGACAAGAGTGGGCGCGTAAGATGTTCAAAACCTCCAGCCACGACTTCGGTTCGGTGGCCCACGGCGCGAAAACCGAGTTTCGCTTCAAACTGACGAACCTTTACGTGGAAGACGTCCACATCGCCGACGTGCGATCGAGTTGCGGCTGCACGACGGCCAGCAAAGGCCCCGAGCTGCTCAAAACATACGAAGACGGCTACATTCTGGCCACCTTCAACACGAAAAACCACCAAGGCCACAAGTCGGCGACGCTGACGGTGACGATCGACAAGCCCTTTGTGGCCGAAGTGCAGTTGCAAGTCAGCGGTTTCATTCGCACCGACGTTGAGCTTGATCCAAGCGGCATCCAGTTTGGCACGGTCGAGGCGGGTTCAGCCGCCGATCAAATGCTCACGGTCACGGCGCGCACCGGCCGCGAGTGGCACATTTCCGCGATCCGCAGCAGTTCGCAATTCATCGAAGCCGAGGCGGTGGAAACCAACCGGCAACTTGGCGACGTGAAGTACGAGATGCGGGTGCGTCTTTTGCCGGGCATGCCTGGCGGCTATTTCAGAGAGCGGTTGATCGTCGTGGCGGGCGACTCCACGACGACGGAGTTTCCTATCGAGGTGGAAGGGCGCGTGCAGACGCCGCTTACGGCCACGTCGCTTCTGTTCATGGGCGTCGTGAAACCAGCGACAACCACGCACAAGCCGTTGATCGTCCAAGGCAAGCAGCCGTTTCGCATTACGGCCATTCACTGTGATGACGATTGTTTCACCTGCGAGTGCCCCCAGACCGCCGAGCGTTTGCATAAACTTCAAGTGACCTTCAAGGCGCCCGCTGCGCCCGGCAAGCGGAAGGCCAAGCTACACATCACGACCGACCTGAAAGCCGAACCGACGCTCGACGTGCCGATCGCCGTGAACGTGGTCGCCCCGGAACCGGCCGACGCGGCGGCGGAATAAAGGCCCGCGGGAATCTTGGCGTCATGCTCGTTGCCTAGCGTCTAACACGCGGATTGAGCCATACGCCCCAGTCGCCGCGATTGCCGTCGCCGGAGTCTTCGACCACCAACTCTAAAAGATCGATGCCCTTCACGTCGACCGTCTGCTCACGCAATTCATGATCAGAAATGCGCGGTGAGCGAAAAAGCTCTTGGCCGTCGCCTTTGATGACGAACGTGACCGAACCGTCGTGGCCGTCTTGCAAGCCATAGCCAGTGATGACGCTTTGCCATTGCTTGCCCAAGCGAAACGCATGCCGAGCGGGAGCGCATGGCCAAGTTCATGCGCGATGCCGCCGATGTAATGTGTATTGAACTGGCCCAGCGAGCAAGGGCCGCCATAGTATCCGCCCGGCAACTTGGAAGACAGCAGCCGAGTGTCGAGCTTGGCGTCGTCGTAGACCCACGCTGTGCCGCCGGCCGCGTCCCCGCCGCCAACAAACGGGCCAATCTCAATGGCTCTGTCGCCCTGCCATGTCAAAAGCAACTGAAAGAGAATGACGGTCTCACGGTCGATGTCGATGCCCTGTTGCGCCAAGGCGGCTTTGACTTCGTCTCGCACCTTTCCGCCGGCGTTTCGTCCATAGGCCCGCATTGGCTCTTTGCCGCGCACCTCAAAAACACGCAGCGCCTTGGCGTCGTCTCGATCAAGCTCAAAGGTGAGCGGCCCGTGGCCCTGCCGCTCCATGCCTTCACGATAGAACCGCCGTACTTCGGCCAGCACACGCTCCAAACGATCACGGTAATCCGGTTCGGGCTGCCGATCGGTCGGAATGAAGTAGACGATACGCAAGACAGGATGCGGCTCTTCCGCCACGGCGAGGCCCACCGGCCCGATGATTTGCAGCGCGGCTGTCAGAGCCAGGCAATGAAAAAGTTTAGGCATGAGGGAAGTTAAAGTCGTAGAGTCGTAAGCATCACGTCCGCTGCGCTGATTATACTTGTAAAGCCGAGCCGGCGTGATAGGCTGCCGTCGAATGCGTACTCGGTTTAGTTTAGCTACGTGGAGAACTCAGTTTACGGTAAACGATATTTTCACTGTGGATTTGCCGCGCGCCGACGCTATATTGAAACTCATGGCCACCATCTCTTCTCCAACCCGCGGCGACGAATGGATCGTGTTTGACGACGTGCCGTGGCAGACGTACCTCAGCCTGCTCAAGTCGCGCGGCGAACGTCATGTTCGGCTGACCTATTTCCGCGGAGTGCTGGAAATCATGACGCTCTCGAAATTGCACGAGATTTTGAGCGAGGTTCTCGGCGGTTTTGTAAAAGTGATCGCCGGCGAATATGGTTTGGAGGTGCAATCGGCCGGTTCCATGACGATGCATCTCGAAGAGCTGCAAACCGGGGCTGAGGCCGACAAGTCGTATTACATTGGACATGAAGAGCTTGTTCGCGAGCGCGACGAGTATGACCCGACCATCGATCCCCTGCCCGATCTGGTGGTGGAGGTCGATCTCTCGTCAAAATCGACGCGTCGATTGTTGGTTTTCGCCGCGTTGGGCATTCCTGAGCTTTGGCACTGTGAGGGCGGACGTCTCGCCTTCAAGACGCTGGGCAAGGGCGGCGAATACGAGGTGGTCGAACAGAGTCTCTCGTTTCCCGGCCTGACCGCCGCCGCCGTGCAAGGCTTTCTCGATCGTCGAGGCACGATCGGTGAGATCGCTCTGAATAAGGCGTTAGCCAAACACATCCGTGCAATTCGCCAGCTTGGTCGCCGCGGCAAGAAGCAATCAGCGGCCAGATGGGCGCCGCCTGGCTCTTAGCGATTTCGGATCTTGGCAACATGTACCCGATGCTATTAGATCGGTAATGGAGCAACTGTCTATGACGACGCTATCCTCTTCCTTTCAGCATTATAACAATCGCATGTTGGCTGAATTGAATTCCCTATCGCAAATGCAGCTTTTCGCATTCTCGATTTGGTGTGCGTCACGGCTCGTACAAAGTGTAAACCTTGAGACAGATTTGCTGGTGAGCGAGATCGCTGTGCTGCAAGAAGTCGTCGCAAAGACTTGGTCGTGGGTTGGCGACGGCACCGGTGCGAAACCTGAGCAAGTCGCGGATGCACGAACCAGGGTCGAGCGCCTCGGCCCGAGCGAGCCAGTCAAGAAGATCGAAATGGATCCAAGGGTCGTCGAGGCCTTTGTATGCGTCGAAACCGCATTGGATTGTTATCTGACAAAAACCGCCGAGTGCGCGCTCGCTGCGGCGCAGTGCTTAATTAACGTGATTGACTACGAGCGCGACTTTAACGACGTTGACACGATGTTGGAGTACCCGCCATTGAGAGCGGAGTTCGAGCGACAGTTGAAGATGATCGACTGTCTGCGCACGGCGACGCTGGAGCATGTGTCGCTCCAGCAGTTGAGGAGTTTTCCCGAGCGGTAGGGGCGCGGCGATAAGGGGGGAGGCAAAACGAATACTGCTACGCTCTGTGCGCCGCCGCTACCAGGTCCGCTGCAAATTCCGGGCTAAACACGTCGTGGCCCGCCAAGCAAGCCTTGGGGCCGGTAGCGAACCAGCAAGATCAACAGCGTCCCGAAGACGATCATCCGCCAATTGCTGAACACGAACAGGCGCCCGCTCGGGTCGCCGGTCTGCCAGCTTTGCGTCCAATGGTCGAGCCACGGCATCAGCAGATTGTCGAAGCCGAGCACGATGAACGTGCCGGCGATCGCCCCGCGGACACTGCCCAACCCGCCGGCCAAGACCGCGCACAACATGATCGCCGAACGGCTGAAATCGTAAGCGTCGGGGCTGGCCGTGCCGGTCATCTTGAACGCATAGAGCGAACCCGCCATGCCGGCCAAGGCCGAGCCGAGCGCCAAGGCCGACAACTTCGCCCGCGCGACGTTGATTCCCAGGCAAGCGGCGGCCAATTCGTCGTCGCGCACCGCGCGCCAGCGGCGGCCCAGCCACGACGTGTCGATGCGCGCCACCGCGGCCGCCACGGTCAGCAGTAACGCGAGATCGAGCCAGTAAAAAAGGCGGTATTCTTCAGCGAATTCGCCGCCAATGCCGACTTGCGCCAGTATGCCCGCCAACCATTGCGGAAGGACGGGCGGTGGCACCGGGTTCAGCGCCCGAGTGCCGCCGGTGATCTCTTCCAGATTGCGTAACGAGAATCGAAGCACTTCACCGAAGGCAAGCGTCACCAGCGCGAAAAAGTCGCCTCGCAATCGCAGCAGCGGCGCGCCGATGACCACACCGGCCGCCGCGGCGCTCAAGGCCGATGCCAAAAGCGAAAACCAAAAGCCGCAGCCAAAGGGATTGGCCGGCACGGTGAGAATGCCGGTCGTATACGCGCCGATGCCAAACAGCGCGGCGATGCCCAAATGGAACATTCCGGCCGAGCCGACAATGATGTTCAGTCCGATCGCCAAGATCGAAAAAATAAACAGGTTCGTCACCTGGCTGCCCAGCGCCGGGTCGCGGCGCAGAGCGACGGCATAGAGCGCCACCGCCAAGCAGGCGATGGCGAGCGGACGCTCGGCAATCGGACGCTTCATACTCTTTCTCGCACTCGGGCGCCCAGCAGTCCTTGCGGACGAAAGACGAGCAGCACGATCAACATGGCGAAGACGGCCGCGCTCGTCCAGCGCTCGCCAAAATACGCGCCGCCAAGCGAGCGCGCCAACCCGATCAGCAGCCCGCCCAGCATCGCCCCAGGCAGATTGCCGATGCCGCCGAGCACGGCGGCGGTGAAAGCGTACAAGCCGTTTTGAAAGCCCATTTGGTAGCTGATGGTGTTGATGTACAGCGAGTAGACCACGCTCGCCACGCCCGCCAGCGCGCCGCCCAGGGCGAAGGTCGCGGCAATAACGCGATCGACAGGCACGCCGACCAGTTGCGCCGCCAATGGGTCTTGCGCCGTGGCCCGCATGGCTTTGCCGAGGCGGGTGAATTGCACGAACGCCGTCAGTACCAGCATCACCGGCACGGCAACCGCCATGACCAGAGCGTCTTTCAGTTCGATCGTCAGGTTCGCGGCGACGGCCAGGCTCGCATGGGGAACAAGATTAGGAATGCTCAAGTCGGCCGCGCCCAACCAGAACAATCCCAGGTTCATCAAGATAAACGAAGCGCCGATCGCGCTGACCAAGGGCGCGAGCCGCGGCGCGGCGCGCAGCGGCCGATACACCGCGAGATAAACCGCCAGATTCACGGCGGCGCAAAACGCCGGCACGGCCAGCAGCAAGAGCGCGATTTCGCCATAGACGGTCATACCATTCGATGGCGGCCCGACTGCGGCCAGAAGCGTGAAGACCAGCGCCGCGCCCAGCATGAAAACGTCGCCATGCGCGAAGTTGATGACTTCGACGATGCCATAGACCATTGTGTAACCGAGGGCGATCAGGGCGAACAGCGAACCGTTCGCCAGCCCGATGACAATTTGTTCGAGCATGGTCTGGTGGCGGCCAAAAACAGGACGTTTTAGTCGAAACGAACCGCCTCGACCGTGTCACCTGGCTCAAACCGCCGGCTGCCGGCGGGAAAACGAAGCAAAGCATTGGCCGACGCCAACGCCCGCAAATCGCCCGAACCTTTCCAGGAAAGCGGTTCCGCGGTGAGCGTGCCGGCGTCGTTGCGCACGGTCGCCGGAAAGTAGGTCACTCGATCGCCGCGTTGGTCGAAAGCGCTCGCCAGTCGGGCCGCGACCGCCGCGCTCGCGAAAAAACCTTGACCGCCCAAGGCGGCCAGCGCCGGACGCACGAACAGATCGAAGCATACCAGGCTGCTGACCGGGTTGCCGGGCAGACCGAATACCAGCCGCGTTTGGCCATCCTGCTCCAGCACGCCGAACCAGAGCGGCTTGCCCGGCTTGATCGCCACTTTGTGAAACACCTGCCGCACACCCAGTTCAGCCAATGTGCGAGGGACCAAATCGAGCACGCCGGCCGAGACGCCGCCCGAAATCAGCAAGACGTCATGCTTCAGTCCTTCGCCGATCAACGTCGCCAGTTCGTGGCGTTCGTCGCGGCTGATGCCGAGCGCCACTGGGTTGGCGTCGGCCAGCCGCGTACACGCGACGAGCATGGCGCTGTTGGAATTGCGTATCTGGCCCGCCGCGGGCGCTTGACTTGGAGGCACTAATTCGTTGCCGGTCGAAAGCACGGCCACAGTCGGCTGTCGAATCACGCGGACCTCGGCCCGCCCCACCTCGGCGAGCAGGCCGATCTCCATCGGCCGCAGGCGGTGGCCGGCGGCCAGCACGGTTTCGCCGCGACGCATGGAGGACGCCCGCCGCATGATGTTTTGGCCGGCCGACACCTTCTCGGCACGCAGCACGACTTTGCCCAGCGACGGCGGCTCGGCAACGGCCTCGGTTTGCTCGACCATGACGACCGCATCGGCTCCTTCGGGCAGCGGCGCGCCGGTCATGATGCGCGTCGCCGTGCCGGCGGCAACGGCTTGCCGCGGCACCGCGCCGGCCACGACTTCTTCAATCACGGTCAGGGCTGCTTCGGGAGAGAAATCGGCCGCGCGCAAGGCATAGCCATCGACGATCGACTTGTCGTAGGGCGGCGAATCGACGTCGCTGGCCACGTCTTCGGCCAGGGTTCGATTGAGGGTATCCGCCAGGGGGACCGTGGCATGAGGCAGTGGATGCGCATGCCGGGTAATCAGGATTTGGGCTTCTTCGATGGAAATCATAATCGCAAGCGGTTTTTCATCACACCGGTCAACAACGTGGTTTACTGCGTGTCCATAATTTCCCGCCAGCTCGTGGCGTTCGCAGCGCGGCGAATCATTCGGTCGAGCCGTTCGAGATCGGAAACATTTTTCAGTTCCGACTTGATTGACTCGTCGGCCGGGCCAAGCCGCTCCTCGCCAAAAAGCAGAATCGCCTTCTTCGCCTGTTTCTCCATCCCTTCGTCCACAATCATCAAGTAGGTGTCAGATTCTTGCATGATTCGCACTCCTTGAAAAATACTTCGGGCCACATCGCGTTTCACTCGCAACCCCGTCAACAAAAGGGCCTCGGTAATCAGTTTCTTTGCTCGATCGGGCGCCGCCTCGCGAACCAGCCGGTCCACCAGACGATGGGCGATCGCGGCAAGGGCCGCTTCTTTGGAGGCCGCTCGCGGCAACCGGCCGAGCACCGCCAGTGGTGCGACGCCAACATCGCCTGCCAGCAAGTCCTCGGCCGGACGCAGCCAGAGGCGTTCAACCTGATACCTAAAGCTCATACTACCATGCTCTGGGCGCGGCGCGTAGTCGAGGGATCCGTTCATGTTGGAATGCGCCGCTTCAGGGCGCAGCAAAACAACCACCGTGTGAACCGGCACATGGTATCGGGCAAACAGCACAGCGTTGTAGAGCATCAGATCCGCATGTTTCCAAGCGGCGGCGCTCGACTGGCAATCAATATGAACGATTTCCGTGAACGGGTTGCCCAAGCCATAAACGGTATCGGCCGTCGCCGTCACCGTCGAGAGGTCAACGTCCAGCACGGAAACATTCGTAGCGGGTCTGCGGTCAAACGCGGCCAGGAAGCCTTCGGGGCATTCCCGCGCCATCTCTTTTAGCGTCGCGTCAAATGTCATGGCCATGATGGCAAGTCCTTCGAGTGGTGGATGGTCCGGCAATCCGTCAAAAATACCGCGGTCATCTCCGCATTGCCAGCCGGCCACAATTAACCTGCTGCTTCCTCTACCGTGCGGTAAATCCATTGGGCATGGCTCATGCCAGCGGCACGAACCTGCCGGGCAAAGCCGGCCGTGGGGCCAATATCGGGATTCGCGTTCACCTCCAAAATGTACGGCCGCCCCGCGGCATCGACCCGCAAATCGACGCGCGCGTAATGCCGGCAACCGGTGATCCGAAACGCGGCCAGGGCCACGCGATTGATCTCCGCCGCCAACTCTGGGGCCACGTCGGCCGGGCAACGGGCCGCCGTCCCATCGTATTCAGGCGCGGCCGGTGTCCATTTGGCATCGTAACTGACAATCGGAGCAATGCCCGCGATGAATTCGATTTCCGCCAGCGGTAAAGCCGTTGGTTCTGGCAAAGCGACAATGCCGACGTTGAACTCGCGGCCCGCGATGAACTGCTCGACCAGCACGTCGCCATAACGATCTTGCACCTGGCGAACCTGCCGGGCCAGGGCCGCGGAATCAGCAACGATGCTCTCCGGGCCAATACCCAGGCTGCCGTCTTCATGAGCCGGCTTGACAATCACCTGGCCATGCGAAAGCAACGCCTCGCAGCGCGGTTGCGGCAGCGGCTCATCTTTTCGCACCAGTTCAAAGGCGGGCGACGGCAACCCGGCCCCCAACAGCAGCCACTTGGTAAGAGCCTTTTCCTGCACGAGCGAAAGGCATTTCGAGCCGCTGCCCGTGAACGCGATACCCAGCAACTCCAAGACACCGGTCACCTGCGATTCGCCGCCCCCGACACCGCCCAGCCCTTCAAACAGGTTCACCACTACATCTACATCCGCCTTGATGTTTTGCACGGCGGCGAGGATGGCGCGTCGAGCGGCGGGCAGGCCGAGCCGCGTCACGCGATGTCCGGCGTCGGCCAACGCCGACTCCACCGCCTCCGCCGACTCCAGCACGCCGGCCTCTGAGGCGTAATCGGGATGGTCTGTCGGCAGGGTTGGCTGGTTGAAAAGAATCGCGGCATGCATGGGGAGGGATGAAGGATGAAGGATGAGGGATGA
>DASVGM010000056.1:0-3594 GCA_036379555.1 Pirellulales bacterium
GCATTACGGAAACTGCGAAACGACATCGTCTTCGCTTCACACCAGCGCCGTGGCGAGGCCGTTGGCCACCACCAAAAAGGGAACGAACGAAGCGGCCGATTTGAAACGCACCGAGATCAAAAGAAGGTCGCTCCGCGACAATGGAAAGCGGCGATGAATCGCACGCACTCCAAGACAGTGAGGCCGACTATCGTGTCAACGACAAGACGCTATCCCAGCAGCACACCGGCATAGCCCACGACACGGCCGCAGTCGCCGGTTACGTCGCCGTTGGGGGCGTAGCTCATGCGGCGCAGTCGCTTCAGACCGCCAAGCCGTTCGAGCGTTTCCATCACGGTCTCATTCCGGCCCGCATGAAGCATCATGCCCTACTCCGGCGGCCCGGTGTCGGGATCAAGCTCGCTCAGGCGTGCGAAGTGGTCGTGTGGATAGAAGTGGTTGCCAATCTCCGTGGCCAGCACTTCGAGATAGTCGCGCTGAAACTCCTGTAGCGGCTTGTCCTGTGTGGAAACGCCGCCGCGGGCGGGCCAAACAACCTGCCGCATCGTTTTTTCCCACAAAACTTCGCCATCAGCCACGTTGCAGGCGCTCAACCGCACCACCGCTTTGCCCTGGTAGATCGTCTGCCCGAGCAGCAAACTAAACTGCTCGATGTCGATGCCCAGCACCACGTCGGCCTTGACGCCGCGACCAATGTCTTCCAACTCTTGATCGGGATTCTCGTCGGTCCAGTCGTTCACCTGGCTTTGCTTGACGACCTTGACGCGCTTGACCTTGGCTCTCAGTAACTGGCCGACACGTATGGCCAGATCGTTGGCGGCGGTTCCGGCGGACCCATAACGCAACTCAACCAGCGGCCGGCAGACAATCGCCACGCGTTTGTCTTTCAGGCCCTCAAATTCGGCCGGGTCGTTGGTTCCTTTGACAAAATAGGCCACGGTGGTCAAAAGCTTCACACAGCCGACCTGCGTGCTGAGGACGATCGCCCCGAGAGCCAATACCCAACCGGTGTATTTCAGCAAACGCCGCCGCATGATCGCTTCCTCATCCTTGAGTTCCCAAACGATAGACCCAATCGAGCAAAGTGGCCGCGATCATTACGCACGCCACGACTGCCAACGTCCGGTCGCCCGGCCGCCCAAACAACCACTTTCCGCGGATGGCGGAGAGCAGCAGCCAGGGCGCCGCCAACATGGCCGCCGCCGCCAGCAACGCCCCCCCGGCGTTCGCGCGAAAAGCCGCGCCCCACTGACCGCGAACGGCGTGCGACCACGATGTGGTCATGCCGCACGAGGGACAGCGAACACCAAACAACCAAACCGACGTACACGGCGGCAGCCCCAGTTGTTGATGTGTGCCGAAACCAGTCGGATCGGGCCGCAGCCAGCCTGCCACGGCCAGCGGCACGGCAACGCCCAACGCCGCCGTGGCCAACCAAAATCGCCGGGCTGGACCAAGTTGATCTGGGTTCGGAGGGGAAGTAAGGCCCACGAACGAAACCGGAAATGAGCCGCAGAATATCGAGAACCGCTAGCAGCGGCAAGAGCATCTTATCGAACAGGCCGCATTATCCGGGTTTTCGCCGTGGAGCCGGCCTGGAATAAGAACCGGGTCGAGAGCCGTAAATGGCTTCTTCGTAGGTTCCGCGTTTGTTGAAACGAATCGCCGTGCCTTCCACCTTGCCATTGAGGGCGCGGTAGCCGGCGGTTCGCCGCCGCGGGCTAAAGGCGTTGCGGCCGGTGCGGCGGCCATTATTCGTGCCGTTCATCTCTTTCAGCAGCGTATCGGCGGGGTTTTCTTCGCCCGGCGCCGAACGTCCTAGGCCACGACCGTCTCCGCCGCCGCGTCCATAATTCATGTCATTGGCGCTGCCAACCCCCGACGGTTGTAACGGATTGGGATTGAGTTGCTGGGCGAAAAGACGCTCGGCCGGCAGTCCAACCACAGCCAACGCAAACAGGCAGGAAGAACAAATCAACGCTCGGGAACCGATCATGGCCGCGATCCTCGTTCAAAACCGGGAAAACACCACCGCATGACATTATAGCCTATGACGGCAGGATTGCCAGCGTTTTGTTCCGACTCCTTACGACGTCGGCAACGAATGGCCGCGGGAAACGTCCACGAGTGCATCCGGCGCGAAGATTTTGCGCAGCTAATCCCCCCTTTTGGCCAACTGCCCGAATCGGGCAGTTGACGCCGCACCTCTTCCACCACCCCCGAAGAGGCCACCGGTATGCCGCCCCAGAGAGAAGTCATTTATACTTCACGCGGCCACGGCGATCTCCTACCCTGCGGCGTCTTGGGGCGGTTGCGGCAGATCCTTGGGAGCCGCATGGTTGACCGGTTGGCGACCGATCGGCTGAGTTGGCTGCGAGGGCGGCAGGTTGGCCCGCACCGGAGAGGCGCCCGTGGCCACGAAGAGACGGAACTGGGCCTGATTGTAAGCGATGACCGCCTTAATCAACTCTTGCCGCGAAAAGCCAAGCTGACCGACGCTGTTGAGCACCTCAATCGGCAGGGCCTCGGCGCCGAGCAACCGTTGGAACTCTTCGCGAAACCCTTGTTCGCTGTCGGCCAGTTGGCGTTGCGTGATCTGAATCTGGTATTGCTCGCCCTTGACTAGCCCGTAGGCGGCAAACACCTCTTGCCGAATGCCATTCCGAGCGCGGGTGCGATCGGCGATGGACTGGTTGAGCACCGCGCGGCGCTCGCTGACCGTGGCGGCGTTGCCCACTCCCATGTTCGTGAGCGACCAGACCGCCAGAGCGTCGAAGTCGGAACGACCGCGAAAGTGCCCGAGGCCCGGTGGATACAAGACACCGCCGGCGCCGAAGGAACCGGCACTGTAACCGACCAGGGCCAGCGGAAAAAGCGGCCTCAGCTTTTCTTGGCGCACGCGGATTTCGTTGTGTTGCACGTTGGCGCTGCCGGCCGCCAACTCCGGCCGGCGGCGTTCCGCCGTGCGAATCAGCGTCTGCACGTCCACTTCGGGGTCAATGATTTCAATGCCGGCGATGGGGCCGCCCGCCGTCCGCAAACGCACGGCCGGATCGAGACTGAGCAACTCCGCCAGCCGCGTGGACGACACGGCGATGCGCTCTTCGGCCCGCTGCACTTCCACGTGCATCAAATAAGCCTCGCTGCGGGCGCGATTGGCGTCGCCCTCGCGGCCTTGCCCGGTGATGGCGTACGAGGCGGTAATGCGGACGATTTCGGCCGCTTCGCGTTCTGATTGCCGAGCGGCCTCATAGCGGCCTTCGGCGCCGAGTAGATCGAAATAGCGGATGACGGCCTCCAGCACCAGTGTGTTGGCGGTGGCGGCGGCGTCGAAACGCCGCATGGCGACTTGCTGCCGTACCGCGAGCGGTTCAAAGTAGGCGTCGCCCAGGTGGGCGAAGATGCGCACGCCTGGAACCGCCAGGCTTTCCGCCGCCAAAGTACGTGAACCGGCACCGTAGTAGAAAGAGTCGTTGTAGATGTTCTTCATCTGGCCGGCAGAAGACTGCAGGTTGCCCAAATGGTTGTGGTACATCAAGCCGCCATTGAGGCTGGGCAACAGCATAATCCGCGCTTTGGTCTGCAATGCCAATG
>DASVGM010000057.1:0-13013 GCA_036379555.1 Pirellulales bacterium
ATGTCGCCCAGACCAGTCCGCTAAGCTCTCGCAGGCGGCATGGTGGCGACGTGGGTGATGTGTCCTGCTGAGCGTTGGCGGGCATTCGTGGCACCACAGGCGACATTGCAGACCCGCCCGCATCTTTGTTGTTGACGAAGCCTTCAGTATAATCGTCGCGGCGGCGATGAAAACGTCTCATTCCTGCCCGTGCGCGGTATAATAATGTCACAAGTCAACCCACACCCATCTAAAACCCTGCCGGAGCAAATCTTGCGGCTCTTTGAGGCCCGCGGTCATTCGCGCTACGGTGGCGAGGCCGTCTCGCAGCAAGAACACGCCTTGCAAGCGGCCATGTTCGCCGAACGCGATCAGGCACCGCCCGCGCTCATCGCGGCGGCCCTGCTGCACGACGTCGGCCACCTGCTGCACCAGTTGCCGGCCGACACGCCAGAACAGGGCATCGACGATCGGCACGAGACGCTCGCCGCGCGCTGGCTCGCCAGGCATTTTGAAGCCGATGTCGTGGAGCCGGTGCGGTTGCACGTAGCAGCCAAACGCTATTTGTGCGCGGTCGATGCGGACTATCACCGCGCGTTAAGTCCTCCGTCGATCAAGAGCTTGCAACTGCAAGGCGGGCCGATGACGCCGCCGGAAGCACGCGAATTCGAGTCTCAGCCCCACTTTGACGCCGCCGTTCGTTTGCGCCGCTGGGACGATGACGCCAAAATCGTCGGGCTGGCAACGCCCGACGTGCGGCATTTTTTGAAATACGTCGAGTAGCGGGATGGATGTTGGCATTATCGGCGCCGGAGTGATCGGGCTGGCGCACGCCTGGTCGGCGGCTGAGCGTGGACATCGCGTCACCGTGTTTGAGCGATCCGGCCGCGCCTGTGGGGCGTCGGTGCGCAATTTCGGCATGATTTGGCCCATCGGCCAGCCGCTGGGAGAGCTGCGAAACTTGGCGCTGGCCAGTCGCGCACGCTGGTTGCGACTGGCCGACGCCGGGATTTGGGTCAATCCTTGCGGATCGATTCACCTGGCGCATCGGGCCGACGAGTGGAACGTGTTACAGGAGTTTCACGCCATCGCCGGCGCGGAAGCGGCCTGCCGGTTGCTGACGCCGGATGAAATCGCCGAGAAAGCATCCGCGGCCAATGCCGCCGGTTTGCTGGGCGGCCTTTATAGTTCGACGGAACTGTGCGTGAATCCGCGCGTGGTCATCGCCTCGCTTCCCCATTGGCTGACCCGGCGGCATGACGTTCGTTTTGAATTCGCGACGATGGTCACCGACGTCGAGAGCGGTTGCCTGCGCACGGCCGATCGTCGGCGCTGGACTTTCGATCGCATTCTTGTCTGCGGCGGAGCGGATTTCGCGGCGCTGCTGCCGCACGTTTACGCTCAATCCGGCCTGCGGCGCTGCAAGCTGCAAATGTTGATGACCGCCGCGCAGCCGCGCGACTTCCGCCTGGGGCCGCATTTGGCGAGCGGGCTGACGCTGCGGCATTACCGCAACTTCGAGGTCTGTTCGAGCCTGGCGACGCTCAAACAGCGAATTGCCGCCGAAACGCCCGAACTGGATCGTTATGGCATTCACGTCATGGCCTCGCAAAACGACGCCGGAAACGTCATTCTCGGCGACTCGCATGAGTACGATGACCAGATTGAATGCTTCGATAAGACGCTCATTGACGAACTTTTACTGCGGGAGTTGCGTCGCATTCTGCGTTTGCCTGACTGGACCATCCTCGAGCGCTGGCATGGCATCTACGCGAAACCGGCGGACGCGCCGTATTTCTCCGCCGAGCCGCTTCCGCAGGTGTTTGTGACGGCCACCGGCGGAGCGGGCATGACGCTGTCGTTGGGCCTGGCCGAACGCGACTGGAACACCTGGGGATAAACGGCCGAGCCAAAATATGCCGAGATATACCGCACGCGGACAGCAATGAGACAATCGGTGCCACCGGAGGATGGGCCTCCTGGCCCGTCACCAGCCAAGGTGACGGGCTAGGAACCCCATCCTCCCCGAGCGCGTGAAAACGTCTCATCCCTGCCCGCGTGCGGTATAAAAAGAAGGTCGCTCCGCGACAAGAGAAAGCGGCGATAAATCGCACGCACTCCAAGAAACTGCGTTGCCGCGCCGGACAACTCGCGGCGTGCAGGCCGCAAATCCATTGGATATAATGAGTTACACCGTTGGATGACAGTTCCTGATTTTTATTGAGTACATTTCGGCGTTTTCGGCGCTTAAGAAGGCAATGGCGAATGATCCGGCTTCCACGGGCGCAGCCGCCCCGCCAGGGCCCGAGGCGACAAAAGGCGAGCCGCCCCAGGTACACCTGGCGGGGAAGCTGCCGCCCGTGGCAAATGTCCGGCCGGATTCAAACGTGAACGTCGATGCCGAGAATCAGGGCGAGGCTCTTGATGTCGGCCGGCTCGTTCGCGAGCATCAGGCCGGGCTATGGCGATATTTGCGCGTGCTCGGTTGCCCGGCCGATGAAGCTGAAGACCTAACTCAAGAAACCTTTTTGGCAGTGCTTACCAGGCCGTTTCAAGACTATAACCGTCAAGCGACCGCCGCCTACCTGCGGCAGGTGGCGCGCCACCGGTTTCTTTCCGGGCGCCGGCGCGCGGTTTCGTTCGCCGAACTGGATGAGGCCGAAGCCGCCTGGCTCAAGTGGGCCGCCCCGGACGATGGCGAAGAACTGCTCGCCGCCCTGCGCGAGTGTTTGCAAACCCTCACCGAACGCGCCCGGCACGCCTTGAATCTCAGGTTTGGCCTTTGCCAGGGAAACGCGCAAGAGGCCTCACGCGCCCAAGTGGCCGGAGCCTTGGGCTTGAGCGAAGATGGCGCCAAAAACCTCTTGCAGCGCGCGAAGCAGCAGCTTCGCGAGTGTATTGACCGCAAGCTGGCCAGTGAAAGGCGGGGCGAATGAACGATCGAGTCTTGGATGTTTTTATTGATGAGGCGTTGGGCGGCGCCCAGCCTCCTGATCTGGCCGAGCGAGTCACGGCGGCTTTGGCCAAACGACGGCTTGATATGGAAAGCGAGCGGACTGCCAGCAGCATGCCTATCAGCAGCATGCCCACCAGCAGTGGCCTTTCACCGCGGCCGGTTCCCATGCCGGTGCCCATCGTGCCAACATCGCGGCAGACAGCACCGGCGGCCCACTCGGCCTTCTCTCGCCGCGTCGGTCTGGCCGCCTTGGCGCTGGCCGCGGCGTTGTTGTTGATGATTGGCGGAAATTGGTTCTGGAACCGAGAGGCGACGAATCCATCCGTGGTCGCCGAGCGAACCGCCCGGCCAAAAACGATCGCCCAGAAACCCGGCGGCGAAAATGCTCTTGCCAAACAAGCGGCCAGGGGTTCTATTGAGCCAATTGAACAGCACTCGCAAGAGTTGTCCGGTTCGTCACAACCCGGCAACCCTGTGATGCCAATCGAACCTGCCGCGGCGGGTGCGCCGTGGATTGCCAAAAGCCCACCTGGCAATCAGCGTGTCGGTGCCGGGGCAGCCGCTGCCGGTTCGATGGGCGCCGCGATGAACAATACGAAGCCTGCGGCGGCCGCTGTGGCCGGCTCGGCCGAATCCGCCCAACCGCCGTCGGGCGCGAGGCTTGATTCAAGCGAGCTCGATGCAACCAGCGCCGGAAACTCCGTCGCCGACGCGGCGTTTGATGGCGCCATTCCCAGCGTCCTTTCCTCGTCGGCCAGCACCGATCGGCAGGTGGTGGCCTCGATCAATGCCGACTTGAAAAACCGTTGGCAAGAGTCGGGCGTGCGGTCGTCGCCCGCCGCCACGGAGTCGGAATGGTGCCGCCGCATCTATCTCGATTGCATCGGGCGAATTCCCACGGTCGAGGAATTGGAAGCGTTTTTAATCGACAACCGCCGCGATAAGCGAGCGCGGCTGCTCGACCTGCTGTTGGACGACGATCGATTCGTGGAGAGTTATGCCCGCTTCTGGACCACGCTGTGGACCAACCGCCTGATTGGCCGCAAGGGCGGCATGGAGGCCAATAGCCCCATCCATCGCGAAGGTTTGCAACAGTACCTGCGCCGCTCATTTTTGACCAACAAGCCGTATCAGCGGATGGTGTATGAATTGCTTTCCGCGCAGGGCGGCAACCGGCCGGGCGAGAGCGACTACAACGGCGCCGTCAATTTTTTGCTGGCCCATTTGCAAGAAAAGGCCACGCCCGCCACCGCCAAGACCGCGCAGATTTTTCTCGGCCTGCAGGTGCAATGCACGCAGTGTCACAATCATCCCTTC
The DNA here is from genome assembly GCA_036379555.1 of Pirellulales bacterium. Classification (GTDB taxonomy): domain Bacteria; phylum Planctomycetota; class Planctomycetia; order Pirellulales; family JAICIG01; genus DASSFG01. The sequence goes on from DASVGM010000057.1 coordinate 4,253, forward strand.
AATGACTGGAAGCAGAACCGCTTTTGGGAGCTGAACGCCTTTTTCCGCCAAGCGCGCGACGAGCGGACGATGTCGGGCAATCAATTGCGGTCGGTGCGGCTGGTCGATCGAGATTTCGCCGGCGAGGGGGGCGACACGGATGAGGCCGAGGTTTATTTCGAGTTGCGAAACGGCGTCTTACAGGTGGCCTATCCAACCTTCATCGACGGCGCCCAGATCGATCGCGACGGGCGGGTTTCCGCGGTCAACCGCCGCCGTGAGTTGGCGTTGGCCGTCGTCCGCTCCGAGGAGCTGAAGCTGGCCATCGTCAACTGGATGTGGTCGCACTTTTTTGGCTATGGTTTTACTCGGCCGGTCGATGACATGGGGCCGCACAATCCGCCGTCGCACCCGGAGCTTCTGTCACACCTGGCCGCTGAATTCGCCGGGCACGGTTATGATCTCAAGCGGTTGATCCGCTGGATTGCATTGAGCGACGCTTATGCTTTGTCGAGCAAGTATGGCGCCAAACTGGGCAACGCGGCGGACGATCCCACGCTGGGCAACGTGCCGTTGTTCAGCCATTTTTACCTCCGGCAGATGTCGGCCGAGCAACTTTACGATTCGCTGCTGGTAGCTACCGGCGCCCACTTGTCGCAAGTCAACTATGCTCAGCAACAACTTACCAAGGACCGTTGGCTGGAGCAATTCGCCATTGCCTTTGGCACCGACGAAAACGACGAGGCCACCACGTTTGACGGCACCATCACCCAGACCTTGGTGATGATGAACGGCGAACTGACGCGCCAGGCGACGAACGGCGATTCCGGCGGTTTCTTATCGCAGGTATCGCGGCGCGCGGAACGCGCGGCGGCGTTGAACGAGCTTTATTTGGCCGCGCTGGCCCGGCGGCCGTCGCGGCAAGAGGTGCAAGTGGCCAACAGTCTGCTGACCTCGCATGCCGGCGACGCCACGACCGCGCTCGAAGATATTTGGTGGGCATTGTTGAACAGCAACGAGTTTATTCTCAATCACTAACCCTGAACCCTACCCTTTCCAAGGAGACTCCAAAATGTTCCGTAATTCGACCGTACCCGCCGGCATGTCGCGGCGGCACTTCATGCAACACATGGCGGGCGCCTCGGCCTTGGCCGTGCCGGCCATCAACTTTACCAATTCGCTGCTGGCCGCCAGCACCGAAATGAAGAAAAAACACAAAGCCTGCATCATGCTCTGGATGGGCGGCGGACCGAGCACGATGGATATTTGGGATTTGAAGCCGGGCACCAACACCGGCGGCAAGTTCACGCCGATCGACACCACCGGCGACCTGCAAATCTGCGAGCACATGCCGATGATGGCCAAGCAGATGAAACACATGGCGGTCATCCGCTCGATGAGCACCCGCGAAGCCGACCATAACCGCGGCCGTTACTACATGCACACCGGCTACGTGCCCAGCACCACGGTCGAGCACCCCAGCTACGGCGCGGTGATCGCCCATGAGTTGTCCAGCCAGGTGCCCGACCTGGAAATTCCGCCGTTTGTCTCGGTCGGCGGCGGCAGCGTGGGGCCGGGCTTTTTGGGCATGACTTACGCTCCGTTCGTCGTCGATTCCAACGGCGACGTGCGAAACCTGAAATTCGACATCGAGCAGGCCCGCTTGCAGCAACGCTTGCTGACGTTGAACGCCATCGAAAGCAACTTTGCCGGCCAGGGCCGCGGCGACGAGCCGAAAGACCACGAGAAGATCCTGAAAAAGACGGTCTCTCTGATGACGAGCCAGCAGATGGCGGCCTTCAAGACCGACAAGGAACCCAAGGAAGTGCTGGAGCGTTACGGCGTGATTGGCAACGCCGGCCGCGGCATGGGCATGGGCAATCCCGGCTTCGCCCGCGGCTGCTTGATGGCTCGCCGCTTGGTGGAGCAAGGTGTTTCGTTCGTCGAAGTCGACTTTGGCGGTTGGGATAACCACGCCAATTTGTTCACGACGTTCGAGAACAAGCTGCCGCAACTCGATCAGCCGATGAGCGCCTTGATTGAAGACCTCGATCAGCGCGGCATGTTGCAAGACACGGCGATCGTATGGATGGGCGAGTTCAGCCGCACGCCGCGCATCAACGGCACGGCCGGCCGCGACCACTGGGCTCGCGCCTGGAGCGTGGTGGTGGGCGGCGGTGGTTTGAAAGGCGGGCAGGCCGTCGGCGCCACCAACGAAGACGGCACCGAGGTGAAGACCGAGCCATACACCTCCGAAGACGTGATGGCCTCGGTGCTCAAGGGACTGGGTGTATCGCTGGAAAAGACATTTACCAGCAAGAACAATCGCCCGATGAAGATCGCCAACTCCGGCCGCGTGATCAAAGAGTTGTTCTAAGGAACGCCGAACAAAACCGCCGCGTTCCTGGAGGACGGGCTGCCTAGCCCGTCACCATGAGCGGTAACGAGCCTGCATCGACCGTTGGCCGCGGGAGGAGCGATTCTCCCGCGGCCGGCGGTTTTTGCGCGTTCCACTTGACCGGCCAGGAATAGCGCACTACCATCGCGCCGACGCTCTGACGATCTTGCCGGTAGGATTTAGTCATACCGAACCCGATTGTCGGACGCGTTTGGAACGTGTGCTCACTGAGATGCAAAGGTTCTATCGCGAGGGCATGCAATGGCAAAGCGTCAGCACACGCTTTGGCTTGCAAGACGGCCACGATGGTTCGGTCACGTTCGTCATTCGCGGCGATAGTCGCGAACTGTTTCGTTCGCCGCGCGTGAGCGATCATACGGTGCGTGAGCGGACGGCCGACGTGAGCGGCGTCGATCTTTTGGAGTTGATCGTCGAAGACGCCGGCGACGGCAACCGTGGCGACTGGGGCGTCTGGCTCGATCCGCGACTTTGCGGTAGAATGGTTCCATGAGCGATGCAAGTGACACCGCCGTACTCGATAGCTTATTCGAGCCAGTGGCGCAATGTTTTACGCCTGACGTGGCGCGCCGCGTCGCGGGCCTGCGGGCAAGCCCCGAAGCGCAGGCGAGTTTGGATGCGCTAGCCGAGAAATGCGGCGAGGGCACGCTGACCGCGGAAGAACGAGGCGTTTATGAGGCCGCCGTGCGCGCGGTGAACTTCATCGGTGTATTGCAGGCGAAGGCCCAAGCGATGCTGGCCAACGAACCCCACGGCGAGTAACTTTCAAGATAGCCACGGTATCGTGCGCGATATGCACTTGGCCTTCAAAGAAGATGGCCAAGATGGCGGCGGCGGGTTAGAATCTATTGGAGGTTGTTTGCGCATGCTGCATATCGTAGGATTCTGAAATGGCGGTGCATTTGGAGTTCGTGGTTTTGGGTCCTCCAATTTCAAACCAGCAAGCCACGCCGAAGGGAAAAGCGAATCTAACGGCATGGCGTGCGGCCGTCGCCTAGGCAGCTCGATGTCGACAACATGGCAAAGCCGATCTTGGACGTCATGCAGGACGTTGTCTACGAGGACGACCGCCAAATCAGGCAGGCGGAGATTGCCCACCTAGAAATCGGAGCACCCTACTCCATTGCCGATGTTTCGGAAATCCTAGTTGATATGCTTCGAGCCGGGAAGCAATTCGTTTACGTTCGCGTCGAAGACCCCGTTATTCCGTTCCCGCTACCAAGGTGAAGTAAGAAAATGGAACAGCAACTGAACCAGCTTGCGGAAAAATATGGCAATCAGGGTTATACGGTCATAGTGCAACCTGGTCCCGACCAGCTACCCGGCTTCGCGAGGGATTTTCAAGTAGAGCTTCTCGCTTGCAGAAAAGATGGCAACGTCTTGGTGACGGCGAAGGCAAATCAGGCCGACATGGCGGCCGATGCCAACCTTCCCAGGTATGCCGAGGTGATTGAACGGCAGCCAGGATGGCGGTACGACCTTTATGTGCTTGGTTCGGATCGGCGGATGATGGAGGAGCGCAGGGAAGCACCAGAGCAATCGCGGGACGATACTCTCAAGGCGCTCGACGATGTGGAAAGCATGCTCGCCGGCGGATTCGCCGCACAATCCTTGATTGCCGCCTGGGCCGCGTTTGAATCGGCCATGCGCCAGACGCTCCGCGCGCATGGCAGTCGCGCCGATTGGGAAACATCTCCCCGCGCGCTACTCAACGAGCAAGTTTCATCGGGCGGCATCTCGATCAGGGAGTTTCAGGATCTGGAGCGGCTCTTCGACCTGCGAAACGTCATCGCACATGGTTTCGCCGCGCCGCCCGTCGAGCGAAGCCAAGTGGAGCGCGTCATCGAAGCCGCCAGGACGCTTCTCTCCGAGCCGACACTGGCAAAGCAGACGGCATGATGAGGCCATCCAAGCTCTAAAACACATGGAATGACTCTCAGCGTTTTTGACCTTTTCAAGATCGGCATCGGGCCGTCGAGCTCGCACACCGTTGGCCCGATGTGGGCGGCCTGGCGTTTCGTCCGGGCGCTCGATGCGCAAAACACGCTCGACCGAGTGCGGCGGGTTCGCGCCGATCTTTACGGTTCGCTGGCGCTGACCGGCCGTGGCCACGCCACCGACAAAGCCATCTTGCTCGGCCTTTCCGGCGAGCGGCCCGATACCATCGCCGGGCTGGTGCAAGTGCCCTGCATCGAACGCAACACGATGGGCGCCGCCAAGGCGATCAACGCCGCACGGCTGGCCGTCCTGCACGGCGATGGAACGCACCGTGTGCCGTTGGACCGCGTCATTGAAACCATGCGGCAAACCGGCCTGGATATGCAAGACAAATACAAGGAAACCTCCAAAGGCGGCCTCGCGGTGAACGTGGTCAACTGTTAGAGGCTATCCGAAAACAATGGAGGATGGCCTTCCCAGGCCGTCCAGTAGCGATAATACAGCAACTGGACGGCCTGGGAAGGCCATCCTCCGGACACGAAACACGATTTTCGGATAGCCTCTTACTGCACGAGGCAGGATGTCAAAATGGCAGTCAAGCAGGGCCTCCGCTAAGCTTTTGACGGTGCGCCGAATTAATCGCGATTGTGCAAATGGTTTGCACGTCAAGAGTTGCGACTGAAAACAACTTGCAGGCCCCACTGGCACGGGCTTTGCTTTTTAAGAGCGACATCGCGGACGATCGGCCATTTTGCCGCTCGGCATTGGCACGCGGCTTTGACACTAGGAGCGAATCGCAATGGCACAGGGTGAAAAAATCATCGGTATTGACTTGGGCACGACCAACTCCGTCGTCTCGGTCATGGAGGGTGGCGATCCCAAGGTGATTGCCAATCAAGAGGGCAATCGGCTGACTCCCAGCGTCGTGGCCTTTAACGACAAGGGCGAAACACTGGTGGGCGAACCGGCCCGTCGCCAGGCGGTCACCAATCCCACGCGCACGGTCTATTCCATCAAGCGTTTCATGGGCCGCCGGCATAATGAGGTCGCCTCAGAAGAAAAAATCGTGCCCTATTCGGTCGTGGGCGGGCCGCAAGATTACGTCAAAGTCAAAATCGGCGACAAAGACCACACCCCGCCCGAAATCTCGGCCAAGGTGCTGCGCAAGCTGAAGGAGGCCGCCGAGGCGTACCTGGGGCATAAAGTGAACAAGGCCGTCATCACCGTGCCGGCTTATTTTAACGACGCGCAGCGGCAGGCCACCAAAGACGCCGGGCAAATCGCCGGCTTGGAGGTCGCGCGCATCATCAACGAGCCTACGGCCGCCGCCATGGCCTACGGGCTCGACAAGAAAGAGTCGGAAAAAATCGTCGTGTTCGACTTGGGCGGCGGCACGTTCGACGTTTCCATTTTGCAGGTCGATCAAGGGCTGTTCCGCGTCATCAGCACCAATGGCGACACGCACTTGGGCGGCGACGACTTCGACCAGGTGCTCATCAACTACGTGGCCGATGAATTCAAACGCGAGCAAGGCATCGACCTGCGCAAAGACACCATGGCCCTGCAACGGCTGCAAGAAGCCTGCGAGAAGGCCAAAAAAGAGTTGAGCGTGCAAAGCACGACCGACATCAATCTGCCGTTCATCACGGCCGACGCCAACGGGCCCAAGCACTTGCAGGTTTCGATCGCGCGCTCGAAGTTCGAGCAGCTTGTCGATCCGCTCATCGAGCGTTGCCGCGGGCCGGTGTTGCAGGCTCTTTCCGACGCCAAGATGAAGCCGAGCGAAATTGACGAAGTGGTGCTGGTGGGCGGTTCGACGCGCGTGCCCAAGGTGCAGGAATTGGTGAAGAAAATCTTCGGCAAGGATCCGCACCAGGGCGTAAACCCGGACGAAGTGGTGGCGGTGGGCGCCGCCATTCAAGGCGGTGTGTTGGCCGGCGAGGTCAAAGACGTGCTCTTGCTCGATGTCACGCCGCTCTCGTTGGGCATTGAAACGCTCGGCGGCATCATGACGAAACTGATCGAGCGCAACACGACCATTCCGACGGAAAAGAAGAACGTCTTCAGCACGGCCGACGACAACCAAACGGCGGTGACCATTCGCGTCTTTCAGGGCGAACGTGAAATGGCCGGCGACAATCGCTTGCTGGGCCAATTCAACCTGGAAGGCATTCCGCCCGCGCCGCGCGGCATGCCGCAGATCGAGGTCAAGTTCGACATCGACGCCAACGGCATCCTCAATGTCGCGGCCAAAGACCTGGGCACGGGCAAGGAGCAGATCGTCAAGATCGAGCAGTCGAGCGGTCTGACGGAGACCGAGATTGACCGCATGCGCAAAGACGCCGAATCGCACGCCGCTGAAGACAAGCGGAAGCGCGAACTGGCCGAGACGCGCAACCAGGCCGAATCGATGTGCTTCCAATTGGAAAAGCTGATCAAGGAGCATGCCGACAAGCTCAGCGGCGCCGACAAGGCCCCGCTTGAGGCCGCCATCACGCGCACGCGCGAGGTGGCCAAGGGCGAAGACGTGCAGGCGATCAAAGCCGCAGTGTCGGAGCTTGAGCAGGCTTCGCATGCCTTGAGCAAGACGCTCTATCAATCGCAGGCGCCTGCCGGCGCCGCGGCGCCCGGCGCGGACGGGGCGAGCGCCAAGCCGGCCGGCGAAGAAGACGCCATCGACGCCGAGTTTGAAGTGAAGGACTCGAAGTAGTACGGCCAGAATTCTGACGAATTCCGCTACACACTCGGTCACAAGTTCACCTGTGCCGGCGCGCAATGCGGGTTAAATGCCAAGTTGGAATCGCCGCAAAATCGCCTCATTTGCGGGCGGAAACTTCAGTCCGGCCAGTTCCGCGGCGGCCAACCATTGAAACGGCGGCTTCGGTTCCCAGGCCGGGCCGATGACTTCGCAGGCAAAAAAATAGAGCCGCAGCGCGGCGTGCTCGTAGTCATAATCAACAACGTCGTAAAGCCGCCGCACGCGAATCGCGATCTCGGCCTCCTCCTGGCATTCGCGCACGGCCGCTTCCTCGGGCGTCTCGGCCGCCTTGACCTTACCACCCGGAAACTCCCACAATCCCGCCAGTGGCAGGCCTTCCGGCCGGCGGCCCACAAGATAACAGCCGTCGCGTTCGACCAGCGCCACCGCGATCTGGGCTCGCATCGCAGCTCAACCGCCGGCCGCCTTGGCTTGTTCCGCCTTGACGCGATCGAGCAAGCGGCCGGGCGATCCCATGATGTTGTAGCCGGCGTCGACGTGCAAGATTTCGCCGGTGATGCCGTCGGCCATGTCCGACAGCAAGAAAGCGGCGCTGCGGCCGACTTCCTCATGCGTGATGTTGCGGCCCAAGGGGGCCATGCCCTCATACAACTCCAGCATTTCGTCCACTCCGGCGGCTCGGCCGGCGAGCGTGCGCACCGGCCCGGCGCTGACCGCGTTCACGCGCACGCCACTGGGGCCAAGGTCGTAAGCCAGATACTTCACCGTGCAATCGAGCGCCGATTTGCAAATGCCCATGACGTTGTAGCCGGGCACCGCTTTTTCGCCGCCGAAGTAGGTCATGGTGACAATGCTTGAACGCGGCGCCATGATCGGCCGGGCGGCGTTGGTCACGGCGATCAGGCTGTAAACGCTGATCTCCATCGCGGTTTTAAACCCTTCGCGACTGGTGGCCACGGTATCGACCTTGAGGTCTTCCAGCGGAGCGTAGGCCACCGAATGCACCAAGAAGTCGAGCTTGCCGAACGTCTCGGCCGATTGCCGCATGACGGCCTGAATGTCGTCATCTTTGTTCACGTCCATCGGCAGCAGAAACTTCGCCTGCGGGTATTTGTCCGTGAGTTGGGCCACGCGGCGGCGGTTGCGCTGCCGTTCGTCGTCGGGCCGGTCGGGCAAGTGAGTAAAGCCGCACTCCGCCCCCTCGGCCAGCGCGAACTGCGCGATCGCCCAGGCGATCGAATTGTCGTTGGCCACGCCGATGATCAGTCCTTTTTTACCATCAAATAACGCCATGTTGTTCTCCCTTTGGCAGGAAATGCATCGCCATTACCTTAGCGAACAGCGGGCAAAGAGAACAGGGCGCGCCTGGCGTTCCGCAAAAAAACGGCATTGCCCACCAGCAGCTATTTCCGCCGGCGACAGGTTTTTGGCGGATCGCGTATTTGCCAGATTGACCCTTGGCCGCTAGGATGGTAGGCAGCGCCGGGGCGTGGCGCAGTCTGGCTAGCGCGTCTGGTTTGGGACCAGAAGGTCGGAGGTTCAAATCCTCTCGCCCCGACTTTTTTCAGAAATAAGCCCTTCGACGAGAACGTCGAAGGGCTTTCTCATTGTGGGGACAAGAGTTACGCCGTCGAGCGTGCAGTTCAAACAGACGATTTCGAGGATTCGACGCTTGGCATCGTAATCAGCGGTAAACCATTGCTGGCGAA
>DASVGM010000058.1:0-2563 GCA_036379555.1 Pirellulales bacterium
GTGCCGGTGAAATCGGCACTACGACGGCGGCAGTGGAAACGCGCCATGGGCCGTTTGCTGCTCGTGGAAACGCTCTTCCCAATAGTAATATTGCGGATCGCCCGTGCGAAAAGAAAAGACCGCGTCGGGCAAGCGATTGCCCTGACGCGAACGCACGCGCACCACCAAGGCGCCGTCGTTGCGGCGCTCGACACGCCATACGTCACAGTCGAGTAAGTCCCCAGGGGGAATCATATCTATGGCAGGTGGTAAGTTTAGGTGGGATGAAATCGGCGGGCAAGAGACAGACGACGATGCAACTCACGCTGCCAATCGTCTTTTCCCTCTACCACCATTGTCGCGGATTCTTAGTTCCAATTCTAGCCCGAAAAATCGCCGTGTTCGAGTTGTTGCCGTTTCACCACATTTTTGTGGCCGGCAGGCAACATTCCGCGGCTACAGCGACCATCGTCCGCCCACCTTCACTACCAGCCCTAAACCACGGCCACACCGGACTTTGCGTCAACCACGGGCTTTTTGATTGCGATGCGAACCACTTTCGGCACTCGCCTTGCTAAGTAAACCAGCAGATCACTGGCACCCCACGTCTAAGAGCAAATTCAACATGGCCGACAACACCGCCAATGCCATTGGAAAGCAAGTGCTGCAAATCCTGCTTCAATACCGCGGCCGTTGGCTGCTGCCGACCGCCCTGGTGAGTGGCCTGGCCCTGCTTTACGCGACCGTCCGCCCGGATACTTGGGAAGCCTCGCAAAGCCTCGTGGTGCGAAACGAAGCCGCCGGCAACATCGGCGAACCGGGCAAATTCCGCCATGCCGACGAAATGAAGACCGCTCAGGAAACCATTCTCGAATTGGCCAAAAGTCCGGCGGTGCTGCGGCAAGCGTTGGTCGAAGTCGGGCCGCCCGCAGGCGCGGTCGCCTCGGCCAACTGGCCCAGCGACGAAGATGTGGCGCTGGCCGCCGAGAATATCAAGCTGACGCCGCCCAAAGGCGCGGAGTTCGGCAAGACCGAGGTATTGTATCTCAAAGCAAAAGATAACAGCCGCACCCGCGCCTTGGCGTTTGTCTCCGCGGTTTCCAAGCACCTGCAGGCCCGCTTCCAACAGCTTCGCGAAGCCAAGGCGGAGGGCATGATCGAAGAATTGACCAAATCCGTTTCCATGACAGCAGCCGACGTGGCCACGGTCACCGCCAAACTGGCCGAATTGGAAAGCTCCGTCGGCGGCGATTTGGCCGAGTTACGCATCCTGCACGAATCATCGTCGGGCGACAGCGATCTGCGTCGCAAATCGCTCGAGCTAGAGACGGAACTGCGTCAAGCCTGGCTGATCCAACGTAGCGAGCAGAGCCTGCTCGACCTGCTGGAAGACGCCCGCATTGACGCGGGCCGTTTGCTCGCCATGCCCAGCCGTTTGCTCGAATCGCAGCCCTCGCTGATGCGGCTCAAGGAAGGGTTGGTCGCCGCTCAACTCAAAACGGCCGAACTCGCGGGCGGACGGCACGACGAGCATCCGCTCGTGCGTGCCGCGGTCGAAGCCGAGGAGGAAATCAGCCGTCAGCTTCATCAAGAATTGGAAATCGCTTGCCGCGGGGTGAAAGTGAATTTGCAATTGGCCGGCGAACGGGCGGAATCGCTCTCGGAGCAACTTGCCGACACACGAGCGCGGCTGGCCAAGCTGGGTGGTTTGCGGGCCGAATACTCCAACTTGATTTCCGATCTCCAACAACGCAATGCCTTGCTCGCCACGGCCCAGCGTGAGCTGTCTGAAGCTCGCGGCAATTGGGCGGGCGCCCACAGTTCCAGCCTGATTTACACCATCGACCAGCCCGACGCCGGCATTCGCCCCATCGGCCCCGGCCGCGCCACGCTCGCTCTTGCCGGCATTTTGGCCGGACTGGCCTTGGGCGCGGCGGTGTTGTTCGTGACCGTTCCCCTTGGGCAGATCACCGGCATCCGCTCGATGGAATCGCCGGTTCGCCCGGCCGCGGAGACGGTGGCAAGCTACACGCTGCCGACGTTTCGCCTGCCGGCCACCGCAACGCATCGCGGCTCGATGCCCGGCGTGTCGGTTGGCAAGGCCCTCAAGAAAACCATTGCCAGGTAGGGTGGGCATCGCCCACCTTCGCCGTCAACGACGGCGGTTCATTACGCAAAATCACAACAGCCGTGTGGTGGGCAATGCCCGCCCTACCAAAACACCAAACGGAACCTCACCATGATTCAAACCAAGCTGTTCACAAACCAAGCGCGCCGCCGCAAGCAAGACCAGCGCGATTTCCACCAGCCGACGCAAACTCAGACGCAGACCAGCGGGCGGTCGTCGCGAGTCGGCCCGCGTTGTCAGCCGGCCACCGCCGGGAAGATCATGGAAGAAGGCAACGAATCGCCGAGCTATCGTGCCGTCAAAAGGGCGGGCGATGCCTTGGGAGCGGTCGTGCTGTTGATTCTCTTCGCGCCGATCATGCTGACCACGCTCATCGTATTGGCCATCGCCACGCGAGGACGGGCGATCTTTGTTCAAGAGCGCGTGGGCCTTTGCGGACGGCGATTTCGCATGTAC
>DASVGM010000059.1:0-4938 GCA_036379555.1 Pirellulales bacterium
AGCTAAGTGCGCTTGCAGCGGCGAAAGCAAAGCGAAAGCGTATCATGGTGTGTCTCTCCGGTGGGGTGTTGCAATTGCCAGTGTATTCGGCGACAAAGAATCTACAACCGTTCGGACACCTCGCTGGCATCGGCCACAATAATCCAGCGCTGTTGAAATCGCACCCAGGAACCGTCGAATGATGCCTGCAACTGGTCAAGCAGCCGGCCTCCGTCTTCGTAGTGCAGGCGTTCGCCAACGCTCGCGCCGCCGAGTTGTTCGCCAAATCATGGTTGGGAAAATAATATGATCGAGCTGATCGACTTCGGCAAGAAATACGGCGATTTCACCGCCGTCGACCACCTGAACCTGAAGATTGAAGCCGGTGAGATGTTTGGCTTCATCGGTCCCAACGGCGCCGGCAAGAGTACCAGCATCCGCTTTCTGGCCACACTGCTTAAGGCCAGCCACGGCGAGGGCATCGTCAACGGACACAGCGTCACGCGCCGACCGCTCGACGTGCGCCGCAGCGTGGGCTACATGCCCGACAACTTTGGCGTCTACGACGGTATGAAAGTCTGGGAGTTTCTCGACTTTTTCGCCGTCGCTTATCAGATACCGCGCGGCAAGCGAAAGCAGGTGATTGGCGACGTGCTGGAACTGCTCGACCTGACGCACAAGCGCGATGATTTTGTGAACGGCCTGTCGCGCGGCATGAAGCAGCGGCTCTGCCTGGCCAAAACGCTCGTTCACGATCCGCCGGTCTTGATTCTCGACGAGCCCTCCAGCGGCCTCGACCCGCGCGCCCGCCTGGAAGTGAAAGCGCTGTTGAAAGAGCTGCGCCGCATGGGCAAGACCATTCTGATTTCCAGCCACATTCTGACCGAACTGGCCGACTGTTGCACGTCGATCGGCATTATCGAGCGCGGCCAGCTTTTGATGCACGGGCCGATCGAAGAAGTTTATCGCCGCATCAAACGCAATCGCATGTTGGAGATTCGCGTGCTGGAAAAGTTCGAGGTCGCCCTGTCCATGGTGCGCAGCTTGCCGGAAGCGCTGGACGTGCAGGTTGACAATCACAAAATCACCGCCGAACTGGCCGCTGAAGACCATCAGGTGGCCGGGTTGTTGGAGCGGTTGATCGCCGCGGGCGTCCGCATGCACTCGTTCGCCGAAAAAGATCCGACGTTGGAAGACGTGTTCATGCTGGTCACAAAGGGCCTAGTTATTTAAGACGCCGAAGGTCTCTGGTTTTCGGGCCGTCATCCGGCTATACTATGTATATCCTAAGTTATTTTTTTCTTCACCGGGAAACATTCCGTGGTAACAAAGGTTCAGAAGTGGGGCAACAGCCAGGGCTTGCGATTGCCAAAACAGGTGTTGGAAATGGCGCAACTCGCGGTTGGCGACGACGTCGAAATCGTGGTGAGGAACGAGGAAATCACCGTCCGGAAACTAAGAAGCAAGCATTTCGACCTTGAGGATCTCGTGTCACGGATGCCACGCGGTTATCGTGGCAGTGAAGACGGCTTTGGCGCGCCGGCCGGTAAGGAGCAGTGGTAGTGGCGCGTTATATTCCCAAGAGAGGCGATTTCGTCTCATTGACGTTCGACCCGCAGGCCGGGCACGAACAAAAAGGCCGCCGGCCCGCGCTGGTGTTGAGCCACGACCTCTTCAACCGCCATACAGGAATGGTTATTGCCTGCCCTGTTACAAATACAGACCGTGGTGTACCGTTTCATCTGCGCATTCCGGCCACAGCATCCGTGACCGGCGTGGTTATGGTCGATCAGATCAAATCGGTCGATTACGTCGCGCGCAGAGCGAAGCTCATCGAATCCGCGCCAGATACGCTGCTGGAGGATGTTCTCGCGCTGTTGGACGCATGCGTTAAATAGCCGCTGCGCGGACGCGATGGCGGTTTTATGATAAACTGGCGGCAGTGCCGCTTGGCAAAACCGAAACCGAGTCGTGGCGAACGAACCGCTTATGTCTTTCCACCAGCCGAGTTGCTTTCTGCAGACGCTTATCGTCCTGACGGCGTTGGCCGCTTCACCACTGAGCGCCGCCGAACCTTCCGCCAGGCAAATCGAGTTTTTTGAAGCCCGCATCCGCCCGGTGCTGGTAAAACATTGCTTTGAATGTCATGGTGGCGGCCCGCGACAAACACAGGGCGGATTGCGGCTCGATTCATTTGCCGGCTGGTCGGTGGGGGGCGATTCCGGCCCGGCCATTGTTCCGGGCAAACCCGCTGAAAGCCTGTTGTTCTCCGCGGTGGATTACAACGATTCGGGGCTGCAAATGCCGCCGCGCGGCAAACTGCCGCAGGCGATCATCGACGATCTGCGCGCCTGGATTCAAGACGGAGCGGCCGATCCGCGTGAAAGCCCGGCCGCGAAGGAAAATAGCTCCACGGCTGTCACGGCTGATGAGCATTGGGCGTATCAACCTGTGACGACGGCGGCGCCGCCGGACGTGAGCGATCGATCTTGGCCGGAAAACGAGATTGACCGCTTCATTCTGAAGAAGCTCGACTCGGCCGGCATGAAACCGGCGGCCGACGCCTCGCCCGCCGCGCTCGTTCGCCGGTTGTATTTCGCGTTGGTCGGCTTGCCGCCGACGCCGGAAGAGATTGATTCCTTTCTGGCGGATTCTTCCGAGGAAGCCTACCGGCGATGGGTCGATCGGCTGCTGGCCTCGCCGCGCTTCGGCGAACGGTGGGCGCGTCACTGGCTCGACGTGGCTCGGTTTGGCGAATCGCTGACCCTGCGCGGCATGGTTTACCAGGAAGCCTGGCGTTACCGCGATTTCGTCGTTCACGCCTTCAATCGAGATCTGCCGTACAACGAATTCATTCGCGTCCAGGTGGCCGGCGATCTGCTGCCTTACTCGTCGCTGGAGGAGCGGCGCGAGCATCTCGTGGCGACGACCTTCCTGACAATGGGCAACATCAACCTTGAAGAGCAAGACAAAGCGCAGTTGCGCATGGACGCGGTCGACGAGCAGCTTGACACCATCGGCAAGGCCATCCTCGCCCAGACGATTGGCTGCGCTCGTTGCCACGATCACAAATTCGATCCGATTCCGACGCGCGATTATTATGCCTTGGCCGGCATCTTGCGCAGCACGAAGACGCTCGAACACGCCAATGTTTCCGCCTGGCTGGAAATGCCGTTGCCGTTGGAGCCGGCTGAAGAGGAAGTTGTCGCGCGGCATGAGGCGCGCGTCGCCGCGCTGACCGAACGCATCAAAGTGGCGCGCGGCAATCGGTTGGCGGTGATCGCGCCGGCCAGTTTGCCCGGCTTGATCGTCGATGATCGCGACGCCAAGCAGGTCGGCCAATGGCAACGGTCGCAATACAGCGGCGCCTATATCGGCGATGGTTACGTGCATGATCAGAACGCCGAAAAGGGGTCGAAGACGCTGACCTTTCTGCCCGAACTGACCAAGGCCGGTGAATATGAAGTGCGGCTGGCCTACACCGCCGGCGGCAATCGGGCCACCAACGTGCCCATCACGGTCTTCAGCGCCGACGGCGAAAAAACGCTGACGATCAACGAGCGCAACGAGCCGCCGCTCGACGGCCGCTTTGTCTCGCTCGGTCATTTTCATTTTGAGCTGAACGGCCAAGGTTTTGTGTTGGTGGCGAACGCCGGCACCGACGGGCACGTGATTGTCGATGCGGTGCAGTTTCTGGCCGTGGACGGTGCGGCCGACGACGCCGCCAACGAAGTCGCGGCGGCCGGCGGTTCTTTGTCCGCGCCCCCGTCGGTGAAAGAAGACGTCAAACAGCTTGAAGCGGAGTTGAAGCGGCTCAAGGCGGCCGGCCCGGCCCGGCCCAAGTATATGACCGTCGTCGACGAGCGCGAAACGGGCGACACGAGCGTCCACATTCGCGGCAGCGTTCACAACCTTGGCGCGGCCGTGCCGCGCGGGTTTTTGCAGGCGGTTGGCCACGGCCCGGCGTCGCCCTTGCCGGCCGGCCAGAGCGGCCGGCGCGAGTTGGCCGATTGGCTCGTCGCGGACGACAACCCGCTTACCGCGCGCGTCATGGCCAATCGCCTTTGGCACTGGCTGTTTGGCGCCGGACTGGTGCGCACCACCGACAATTTTGGCTCGGCGGGCGAAGCGCCTTCGCATCCCGAATTGCTCGACCATCTCGCCGACGAGTTGGTGCGCGACGGTTGGTCGGTGAAGCGGCTTGTGCGGCGGATTGTTCTTTCACACACGTTCAGGCTCTCCGCGGCGGCCGGCGAGCGCGGCGGCGTCGATCCGGAAAACCGTTTGCTGGCCCAAGCGCCGCGGCGGCGGCTTGACGCCGAGTGCCTGCGCGACACGTTGCTGGCCGTCAGCGGGCAACTGGAACCATGCCCCGGCGGCAAGACGTTGCGGGCGGGCGTAGCGGCCGATTATGGCTATCAGCACACGGAACATTGCCGTAGCGTTTATGTGCCCGTGCTGCGCAACGCTTTGCCGGAAATCTTCAAGGCCTTCGACTTTGCCGATCCGAGCATGGTCAGCGGCGAGCGCACCGAAAGCACGACGCCGCAGCAGGCGTTGTTTTTTATGAACGATCCGTTCGTGCTAGCGTGTGCCCGGCAAGCGGCGGCGCGTCTGCTGGCGGTTGCCGGGTTGGATGACGAGCGGCGTGTGGAGTTGAGTTGCCGCCAGGCTTTTGGACGATTGCCGTCGGCCGGCGAGAAGCGCGTCGCTCTTGAATTCATTCAGGCGGCGCGGGCGGGTGGAGTGAGCGAAATCGACGCCTGGTCGCACTATTGGCAGACGCTCTTTGCGTCGTTGGATTTTCGGTATCTCGATTAATTGGACAGCGCCACTTTCGCTCTGCCGCCGGTCGTAAACGACGCGGGCGTAAGGGCATTGGTTTACGGTCGGCCAAGGCCATCAAGGCATGATTTTATCCGATCGGGGTCGATTCCCAAGTCATGTAGTTTGGCGATT
>DASVGM010000060.1:0-3906 GCA_036379555.1 Pirellulales bacterium
GTGCGCGGAAGAAGGCGACGAAACACGGCACGTGGCCCTGTCCTACCAAATCGCCTTTGGCCGCGGGCCGACCAGCGCCGAGGCGGCCGCCGCGCTGGATTTTCTGCGCGCCCAAGCGGCGGCCTGCGATGACGCGAGTGCCGCCGCCTCGCAATCCTGGACTGATTTCTGCCATGTGCTGCTGAACGCCAACGAGTTTTTGTATGTGGAATGAAATGGACAACGTGCGGACAAAAAAATGAAGGGACAAAAAAATGACAACTGAGAAACGGTCCATGTGAGGGGCGCGAGGATCTTTGGAATCAAAACAGTGGCCTGTCCCGTAGTTTTTTGTCCCGTAATTTTTTTGTCCGATAATTGCCACGTCCAGTTACTTCAATGACTGTCGCGGTGACTTAGCGCCGACGGAGATACCAAGATGAATAGACCTTTTGAGCAGACGAACCCTTCCGTCATCCAGAATGTACGCTCCACGCGTCCCCACGTTGAAATTCCGCGTACCCGCCGGGAGTTCTTGCTCCGCGCCGGCGCGGGCTTCGGCGCGCTGCCGCTGGCCTATCTGCTCAATCAGTCCTCCGCCGTGGCCGCCCCTGAACGGGCCAAGGTCGCGCTGCCGCTGGCGGCCAAAGCCGGACATTTCGCGCCGCGCGCCAAAAGTGTGATCTTCCTCTTCATGGAAGGCGGACCAAGCCATATTGACCTGTTCGACCCAAAGCCGCTGTTGAACGAGTTGGCCGGCAAACCGCTGCCCGAAAGCTTTGGCAAGGTGATTCTCGCCATGGGCGAAGCGACCGCGCCGCTCTTGGCCTCGCCGCGCAAGTGGAAGCAGCATGGCGAAAGCGGCCTCTGGGTTTCCGACTGGTTGCCGCACACCGCCGAATTGGCCGATGAGTTGGCGGTGATTCGCTCTTGCTGGTGCGATGGCATCAATCACTCGTCGGGCGTCTGTCAGATGAATACCGGCTCGGTGTTGGGCGGCCGGCCCTCGCTGGGAAGTTGGGTCAGCTATGGCCTGGGCACCGAAAACACCGATCTGCCGGCCTTCGTGGTCATGCAAGACGGCGCCGGGCAGGTGACCAATGGCCCGCGTAATTGGAGCGCGGGCTTCATGCCGGCTCTTTACCAAGGCGTGCGGTTGCAAAGCGGTCCTGAACCGGTGCCCAATTTGAACGCGCCGCAAGGCGTCGCCGCGCCGCGGCAACGCGGCAAGCTCGATTATTTGAACCGTCTCAACCGCGAGTTCGCCGCGGCGCATCCCGAACAATCGGAACTGGAGGCTCGCATCGCCAGTTATGAATTGGCCTTTCGCATGCAATCCGAAGCACCCGGTGCGGTTGATCTTTCGCAAGAAAGCAGTGCGCTCGACGGGCTGTACGGCATCGACCAAAAAGAGACGGAGAGCTTTGGCCGTTTGTGCCTGCTGTCGCGGCGGTTGGTGGAGCGCGGCGTGCGGTTCGTGCAACTTTATCACGGCGCCGGCAGCAAATGGGACGCGCACGCCAACATCGAGGCCAACCACAGCCGCCTCTGCCGCGCCATGGACAAACCGGTGGCGGGATTGCTGCGCGATTTGAAAGCCCGCGGCTTGCTGGATGAGACGTTGGTGGTGTGGGGCGGCGAATTTGGCCGCACGCCGATGAGCGAGCAGGGCAACGGCCGCGATCACAATCCGACCGGCTTCACGATATGGATGGCGGGCGGTGGCGTGCGCGGCGGGCAAACCATCGGCACGACGGACGACCTGGGCTTGCACGCCGTCGAGCATCGACTGCACGTTCACGACCTGCACGCCACCATCCTGCACATGTTGGGACTCAATCACATGCAGCTTATGTATCCATACAAAGGCCGTCCCGAACGGCCCACGCTGAACGAAGGCAACGCGTATCTGGGCGTGATGTCATGAATATCCGGCGCACGGGCCGAAAGGCACTAGCCACGGATGAAACACAGATCAAACACGGATGAAGAAAAAGTAGGCGAGCGAAAAGCAAAATCACCGCAGGCATGTTCGCCGCGGCGCCGACCACCATGACATTCAAAAAACTCCTGACCGTTGGCCTCCTGCTCTACTGCTGCGCGCTGCTCGCACAGCGCCCGAAAACGGACGCCGCGCCAAAAGCCGGCGGCTCGTTCAAGCAATCGTTTGACTGGCTGAGGCAGGCCAAGCTGATCGACCTGACACACCCCTTCGATCAACAGACGATCTATTGGCCCACGGAAGCCGGCTTTCAGCTTCAAAAAGGAACCGCGGGCAAAACACCCAAAGGCTACTTTTATGCGGCCAATCGTTTCGCCGCCGCCGAGCATGGCGGCACGCATATCGACGCGCCGTTTCATTTCAACCGGCAGGGCCAAACCGTCGACGAGATTCCACTCGACCGGTTCATTGGCGAGGCCGTGTTGATCGACGTTTCAGCGCAGGCCGCCGCCGACGCGGATTATGAAGTGAGCGTCGCCGATTTGCGTCATTGGGAAGAAAAACACCACCGGCAATTGGTTGACGTGATTCTGCTGTTACGAACCGGCTATGGCCGCCGCTGGCCCGACCGCAAGGCGTATCTTGGCACGGCTGAAACCGGGCCAACGGCCGTGGCGAAGCTCCATTTTCCCGGCTTGGCGCCCGCAGCCGCCAAGTGGCTGGTCGAACAGCGATCGATTAAAGCCGTCGGCATCGATACCGCGAGCATCGATTGCGGCCAATCGACACGTTTCGGCAGCCACGTAAAGCTCTTTGAGCACAACGTGCCTGTGCTGGAAAACGTCGCCGGCTTGGCGGAGTTGCCCGAAGATGGATTTGGCGTCATGGCGTTGCCCATGAAGATCGCCGACGGAACCGGCGCGCCCGTGCGGATTGTGGCGATTCTGCCTCATTAACCAACGAGAAACAACCTCGCCAACCCACAAGGCTTACCGCAACGGCTCAGACCATCGCCGCCGAGGCTTTGCGAAAGCCGATCGCATGGCTTGCCGATGTTGGGTGGAAGCCGCGTGAAGCGCGAGCTGTTCACGCCAGCGATCTCGACAACAAGGACGCACCAACGATGGGATTTTTTTCCGGCCCAATGAGCTTTGATCGTTTTCACATTGAATCGAGCAAAGCTCAGAAGCTCAACGCCAAGCATATCGAGCGCTTGGAGCAATTCGTCATCGCGCAATCGGGCGAGCCGAGCCTGGACGAACCCCGTGTCGGATTTACCGGCGGCGGCCATTTGCTCGATCTGAGTGTCAGCGCGGAGAAAAACCTTCTCGACGACGTTTTGCACTGCGGCATTCGCATCGACACGACCAAGGTGCCCGCGGCGCTGCGCAAAGCGTGGTTGCAAATGGAAGTGGAAACCATGACTGCCGATGAACCCGGCCGGCGATTGAGCAAGGCCGAACGGCAGCAGGTCAATGAGGCGGTTGAAGAGCGCGTGCAACAAGAAGCCGGCGACGGCAGATTTCGCCGCATGCAGCATGTTTCGCTGCTGTGGGACGCCGGGCAGGAGTTTTTGTATCTCAGCGGAGGCGGTTCCACGGCCGCCGAGCAGTGCCTCGACCTGCTCTCGCGGGCGTTTGAACTTTCGCTCGACCGTGCTTCGGCCGGTTGGCTGGCGCGGCAATGGTGCCTGACCAACAAGCACGAGGCCGCCTGGGAAGCGCTCGTGCCGACCGTCTTTCACGAAGAAGCTTCCGGCGCCATCGCCTGGGTCAGCGATTTGTCGATCAATTTCGATTTCGTCGGCAATGAGTTTTTGTTATGGCTCTGGTGGCATTTCGAGGCCGAGTCGGACACGATTCAACTCGCCGATAAAAGCCAGGTGGTCGGCATGCTCAACCGCACGTTGAGCCTGGAATGTCCTGAGGCGTTGTCGGGCAAAGAAACCATTTCCGCCGAATCGCCGGTGCGTTTGCCGGAGGCGA
>DASVGM010000061.1:0-15493 GCA_036379555.1 Pirellulales bacterium
ATCCGATCAATTTAGTTTACAACGAACCGTACACGCAAACATTTATGGATCGAAACGCGAATAAACCGCTCCCCCACTGCCGGGCAATCCTGCTGTGCGAAGACGTTGGCGAAGACGAGGCCACCGGCGCCATCAGCTTGATCAATCTTATTGAGCATTTCAAAACGGATACGTTTCCAGCGCAGACGCGGCCGTTCATGCTCTTCTTGCAACTTTACGACGGCATTGGTCGATATGGTGTGTGCATTGAGGCCCGTGCCCTCGATGACGATACGAGTGTGGCTCGAGCGACCCTCTCTGACGTGGACTTTCCCGAACGATTGGCTAAAATTGAGATGATGGTTCCGGTTGATTCGGTGCTTCTGCCTCGACCGGGCCGGTATGAACTTGCCTTGTTGCTGGACGGCCAGGAGCTGGCCAAACAGCATTTTGACGCGGAGACCGATGATGACATTGAACAATGACCAATCGCCCGATCCAAAAGATTCGGCGAACGAAAATGGACAGAATTCCCAGCGGCCGCGCAAAGGGCAATACATCATCACCGCGAAGGATGCAGGCTGGTTTAGGCCGGGTATTTTCGTGGCGCCTGCTACGTTTGTCATACTAGACCCTCCCATACCAATAATCCGCCGCCCACCAAATCAGCAGTCGTAAAACCGGGCATTTCATCGGCCGGCACCAATCTGCGCCAACTGGCGCGGTCGGTGGTCGGGGCCGGTGAAGTGCTGAGGGTTTTAAGAACATCACAGGCCACTTTCACGGCACCTCATCGGAGCCGTCGGGATCGCGCAGGCTATTATAGCTGTAAACCTGCTGCCAAAAATCATACGGCGAAGCCACAAGCGTCTCGGCCAAGAGCCGCGCGGCGACTTGTTTGGGGTTTTTCGTAGCCTCAACCTGGTAGTCGGGTAAAGCTTGCACCAATTGCGCCGCCCAAAGAGCGTCGGTGGCCGCCAATGCCTTGAGCAACGGCTTGGCGATTTGCCACCGATGGGACTCGGCTTCGGCGAATGCCTCGCGCAAGCGGTGGGAAAGCGGTTCCAGCAGGTCGCGCGCCAACTCACGGTCGTAACGCGCCACCAAAGTGGCCAAGGCGGCGGTTGATCGCTCGTCCTGCCAATCTTGGTCGCCACGGGCGGATCGGGGAGGACGCAGCGCCAAGGCTCGCCAAAGCAACTCCTCCAGTCGCTCCGGCGCAATTCTCTCCGCCACCGGCAAGAGCGCCGCCGCTTTCACCGCCAAAGCCTCACGGTCGCCCCCATCCTGACCCAGGCTGTGGGCACGTTCAAGAATCTCAAATGCCTCTAGCAGGTATCCGAGCGCCGCTTCGCGGGCGCCGGTCGCCAGGCCGTGCGCCACCATGCCCAGGGCATAGGCTCGCTCGCCTTCTTCGGCGTAACTTGCCGCCAACCGCGCGGCCCGCTGGACGTCGGCAGTGGCCATGCGATGCACGACGGCCAAACCGTAGAGGAAGCGTAGACTGTCGTGCTCGAGCCGCTGGAACAATCGCTCCGCTTCCGCGGGGTCATGCTCGGCCAGCCCACGAGCCACGTTGGCCAGATACCAGTCGCGATAGGGTTCCTCGAAACCTTCAATCAACGCCAGCGCCGCCGGGCCATCGACACGGGCCAGCGCGCCGGCAAAATTGCCCCGATTGTGAACCGCCGTTTCGCGCTGGGTCGTTTCGCTCGGCGCCGGCAACTGCTCGGCCAACGCCTGCCCTTCGCGCAGCAACGCCGTGGCGCGCTCTCGCCGGCCGAGATCGAGCCAGCGATCGGCGATTCTCCCCATTAGATAGACTTTGTTCCCCACGTCGCTTTCGGCACGCGCCTGCACCAGTGCCTCGTCAAGCAAACCGTCTTTGCGTTCAGGCGCAAGGCCCGTCAATGCGTCCCATGCCTGGAGATACGCCAGCGCGCGGTCGTTCGCCGTGTGCAGGGTCGCAATGACGGCCAGCCCCTCATCAAAATCGGTCTCGATCATCGAGAGCGCGGCCCCCCGGCGCGCTTGCGTGATGAACTGTGGATTGGTGAGCACCTTTTCGGAAATCTCCAACGCCTGCTCAGGGTCGCCCTGGGCGATAATATTGAGCAATTCCACGTGTGGCCCGTCAAATACCCGATGGTGGATTATCGGCAGCAGCGGCTCGACCAGCGACATGCCGAGCTTGCGCCGCTCCGGCGGCGGCAAGTTCAGGGGCAACGTCGATCTTGGCACAGCAGGTTCGTTCGCGCCGTGCAGAGTGACTTGGCAATCCTTCACCGCCGGCGCGACTCGCACGCATCGCAGGCGAAAGGAGTCCTTCAATACAAAGAGCAATGCCGGTTCATCGAAAACGCCGGGGAGCTGGAATCGGCCGCTCGCGTCGGTGCGGGTCTCCGTTCGACTGGGGCCGTCGCCCGATTGCCAAACGCGCGCGTCGGCCACCGGTCTCCCCTCGCCATCGACGACCTGGCCGAGAACGGCCCGCAGCCGCGGCGCGGCGCGCAGCACAATATCGGCGAAACGCGTCGTCTTCCACGTCGCGGGTTCGATCGTTTCCGTGGCGACGCGCGACATGCCCGGCGCCAGGACATCAAGCAAATACTCGACGTTCGGCCGTAGCGAGCGTGGGGTCTGAAAGCAGCCGTCCGCGTCGGTCGTCAACCACTCGCTGCCAGCGAACAACGGCGCGCCGAGGGGCAGGCTCTCGCGTCCTGTGATGTGCTGCCGCTGCTCCGCCCAAACGCGCACCTGCGCGCCGGCGAACGGTTTACCCTTGGCGTCAAGCACGCGTCCTTCCAGCGAAACACTCGGCTTGGCGCGAATGACGATTTCAACCGGCTCGGCCCCAGTCCGCGCCACAATGGGCGCGACGTTGACGGCCTCGCCGTGGCCGGCCCAGAGCCGCACGCCGGCGCCCGAGGCCACACCGTCGATGGTGAACTCGCCGGCGGCATTAGACCATGAGTGCAGCGGTATGTCGGCGTTCGTTGGCAAGGGCCAGAACCCAACGATTTCGGCCCCGGCGACGGGGCGGCGATTCTCGTCCACCACGCGGCCACTCACCGCGAAGCCACGCGCGAGACGCACCGTCTTCAGCGTCAGCTTATCGGCGCCGTCGGCGATTGCCTGCCCTCGGTAGTTCGCTTGAGGAAAGTAGTATTGCCGTGGGATGCGGATGGGCATCACTGTGGCGTTGCCCGGCAGCATCAACGTGGTGAACCGTCCCGCGGCGTCCGTATCTCCGCTTGCTCCTCCGGGAATTCCCCACTTCATTGAGACGCGCACCTTGGCGATGGGCGAGTCGTCATCGCGGTCGCGGACCTCTTGGGTTATCGCCACGGCGCGGCGCAACGGAATTTCAAAACGGGTGGTTTCGCCGGCGTCGACTTGCGGCCCAGTATACTGGGCTGTTAGGAAAACGGGCGTCTCAGGAGAATGGCCTTCCGGGGCCGTCACGTTTGTTGGTGACGGGCCAGGAGGCCCATCCTCCTTGGTTGTCACGTTTTGGGGTGACGTGTCGAGACGCCCATCCTCCTTGAGTTCAAACGCCAAGCTGCCGGCGGCGATGACGGGCACGTCGAAGTTACCCGCGGCGTCGGTCACAACCTCGGCCAGTCCGCCACCGGCGTCTTCGTCGCCGGGCATTCGCCAGGTGGCGAAGCGGAGAGTTCGCCGCCCGACCGCGCGAATATTCTCGGCGGTGAGCCGGCCGCTGAGCCGCCCGACCGGCGCCGTCCGAACAATCGTCACGGATTCACCCGCCTTCGACACGTCAACCCATTGCGTGCCACAAATCGGGCCGGTGACGCGCAGCGACCACAGTTGGCCGGGCAAGACGCAGGCGATGGTCACGTTGCCCGCATCGTCGGCCTCCAGGGCCATGCGCCTTGCCACTTCGTCGGGCAGGATGTGGCCGGCAATGTTATGCGGCTCGACACGCGCATGCGGCAATGGCCGCCAGCCATGATCGCTCAGCTTGATCCGCATTGCGGTCGCACGGTTTAGCTGTAGCGACAACGGCAGGCCCGCCGCCGGCCAATCGCGGTCGAGCAACCGCGAGATGACGCTATGCGCCGGATGATACGCCCAGACGATCAGGCGCGTGCGGCGCCAGACAACCTCCGGTGATTCCGCGGGCAACTCCGCCTTGTAGCGCCCGGAATCGTCACTCGTGGCCGTCGCCAAGACCCGCGGCGGCTGAGGCACACGATCATCTAACACTCCCCTCAGAAACCGCAATGCCGTCGGTCCTTCGGCCACCACAACGGCGGCGCCCGCCACCGGCTTGCCTTCGGCATCGACAACCGCGCCGGAAAGGGTGACGGTTTGTCGCTCTTCGGCTGAAATGGCCGTCGGTAATCCGCAGATAAAAAACGCAAGGAGAACACCGACATGAGCGAGGGGGCCGCTGGGCGATTTGCTTGATCTTGGTTGAGTCGCCGCCGCCGGTCGGCTAGCATTCTCGGTAGCTGCGGATGAACGAACGCCGACAATTTGAAATCTACCGATCATTGCCATCCAAACGTAAAACCATGTACTCGAATTCGGATAAACCGTTGCCGCATTGTAAGGCACTGCTGATTTGTAAGCAGGTCACGCAGGACGACGAAACGCAAGCGATTAGCCTTCTTCATCTTATTGAGTCTGTTGGTCAGCGGAGTATTCCAGGCCCAACAGGCCCGTTCGTGGTCTTCATGCAGCTCTATGACGGAATTGGCCGATACAGGCTGAGCATGGAAGCGAACGCGCTTGACGATGATGCGAATGTCGCCAAGGCCACCGTCGGCCACATCGACTTTCCCGAACGATTGGCTAAAATGGACATAGCGATTCCCGTGGACTCGATTTTTGTGCCGCAGTCGGGCCGTTATGAACTTGTGGTGTTCGTCGACGGTCAAGAACTTGCCCGACAGTATTTCAACGTAGAGGTTCAAGATGTCACAAAAGAATGAAGCTCCAAACCAGCCAGATCCGGAACGGGACGGCAACGTCGACAACTCGCTACCGCCAGCCAAGCGACAGCATATTATCACGGCAAAGGACGCGGGCTGGCGCTCGCCGAGTTTTTTCGTCGCCCCCGCCAAGTTTGTCACCATCGATCCTCCCGAACCGAGAAAACGCCCGCCGGCTCCGTAACTTCAAGGTTACTTCACCTCAAACTTCGTTTCCGACCGCAAGGGGCCGGCCAGGGGGCCGCTGTCAAATTCGACGCTGGCGCGAATCGTTCCCGGTGTTTGCTCGCGAGGCACTCGCACGGAGTGCGTGCAAAACGTGCCTCAGGCGAAGCCCGATTGAGCCGTCGAAAGCAAAGCGCCGTCACTGGCCGTCAGCTTGATCGTGGCACAGGTGCCGTCGCGGCCGGTGTCGTGGCTGCCGCGATAACAGGTGTTGATGAGCAGACCGTCGATCGTCAACAGCTTGGGCTGAAAGGTCAGATCGTCGCCGGGCCGGCACGTGCCGCCGGTTTGCCATTGGCCGGCCGCGAACTCGATCTTCTCCAGGGGGTCGATCGTGAGGCGGCCGTCTTTCTTCAACTCATGCCAGCGTTTGGCGTCGTCGCCTTGATTGTCGGAGAAGACAAAGTTCCAACGCGCCCCGCCGGCCGGATCGTCGAGCGTGCAGGCCACCGCGCTCACGCGATACTCGCCGATCGGCACCGTCGCTGCGGCGTTCGCTCCGCGCAATCCCACCGCCGAACCATCGCGGCCGACCAGCGTGACGGCAATCTCCGCCACGCGGCCTAGCACGCCCGGCTCGTTCGACGCGGGCGACGGCTTTTGGTGAACGGCAAGCTGCACCGTGCCCGTCCCTTCGAGCCGGGCCAACGCCAATCGCGTGCCGCGTTCGTCGGATCGTAGCGAGTAACGCTCGCCGGCGAGCGTGAGTGTGGGTGAATACAAGAACTGTTCTTCAACGGCGTCCCAACGGCCATCGCCATTGAGATCGATCCAGAGCCGATCTTGCGGATCGGTGAAAAAACCGTTGGCGTCGCCGTCCATGCGGCGAACCAAAATCCCCAGGTCGCGCGCTATTATGTTAGGGCGAGGGCGTGTTCCCTCTCCCTCCGGGAGAGGGTTAGGGTGAGGGGACGTGGCGCCGCTCTGACGTCCTCCCTCCGCGCCGGCCGCATTTTGCTTCAATCCGCCCTCACCCCGGCCCTCTCCCGGAGGGAGAGGGAGATTGCCCTCCAAAAAACCCGCGGCGGCGTAGCTCAGCGTGCGGCCGGTGCTGCCCAGACGAAACACAAGCTCGCGCGGATAAACATCAAACTCATCCCCTCGCGCGTAATTCACATCGAGCGGCACGCGCCACAGCCGACCCTCGCCGGTCGCGCGCTCATCTGCGGCGATGGTTCGGTCGCGGTTGGTATCGACATACAAGTCGACTTCACCGGGGGCGACCTGATCGACCACAATCGCCACTCGCGGCGCGCTGGGGCTGCCGTAGCGCAACTGGGCATACCGCCGAGAAGCCCCGCGATACTCGGCTTCTTCCTTGACGTCGTCGGGCTTTTCGTTCGCCAGCGGAATCGCCCGCGGCGGCGGGTATTCATGTTCCGCCCCTGGGTCAGGTAAAACGAATCGCCAATTGTCTTTCGCAGCGGCCGGAGCGGCGACAAAGAATCCCACAGCGGCGGCAAGCAACAAGAATCGCATAAAACAACCTCCACTTTGAAATGGCTCGCGCGGGAGCGGTTTCCCAGACCTTTTTATCTTAGCCGATCTCAAGCAGCACACCAAATCAAGAGGTCGTGTATTCCGGGCAGCGTTGGGCACGCCCACCAATGCCCCGTTCATAATGAACGCGGGGTCGATTCCGTCTGCCGGTGTCGGCAAAGTTTGGGCGGCTTCGTTCGCGCGGTTGCGGCGCAAGCCTGCGGCAGCGATGATAATGTTTGAACCATCTTGCCAGGAGACGAGTCGATGCCTAAGTTCCCTTTGTTACTACCGATCTTCCTCTTCGCCACGCCGCTGTGGGCCGACGAACGACCGCTTAAACAAACGCCTGCTCCGGCGACCGCCATCGCGCATGTTGATCTCGACGGGCAAACGGCCCGGCAGGTGGTGGTTGATCGCGAGAAGGGGCAATACCTCGGCCACCCGACGACCCTCTTGCTCGAAGATGGTAAAACGATTCTCTGCGTCTATCCCAAGGGACACGGCAAAGGCGCGATTTTGTACAAGCGCAGCGCGGATGGCGGCCGGACATGGTCGGATCGGCTGCCGACTCCCAAGAATTGGGAAACATCGCTGGAAACGCCGACGCTTCACCGCGTGGTCGATGCCGCCGGCAAGAAACGTGTCATTCTCTTTAGCGGCCTTTATCCGGTGCGGACGGCCGTCAGCGATGACGATGGCCAAACCTGGTCGGAACTGAAGCCCGTGGGCGATTGGGGCGGCATCGTGGCGATGGGGTCGGTAGTTGAGTTGAAGACGGCCCCCGGCCGCTACATGGCCTTGTTTCACGATGACGGCCGCTTCATCAAGCAAGGGGGCAAGGCGGCCGGCGTATTCACTCTTTACAAATCGCTTTCCTCCGACGGCGGGCTGACCTGGGCGGCGCCGCAAGCCATTTTTACGGCGACCGACGTTTATCTTTGCGAGCCGGGGGCGGTTCGTTCGCCGGACGGCAAGCAGATCGCGGTGCTCTTGCGCGAGAACCGGCGCGTGAAGAATTCGCACATTATTTTCTCCGACGACGAAGGCGAAACCTGGACCACGCCTCGCGAACTTCCGGCCACGCTCAATGGCGACCGCCATACCTGCAAATACGCCCCGGACGGCCGGCTGTTCGTCTCTTTCCGCGACGGGCCAGCAAAGGGCAAACCAAGCCCCACGGCGGGAGATTGGGTCGGCTGGGTGGGAACCTACGACGATCTTGTGAAAGGGCGCGACGGCCAGTATCGAATCCGGCTCAAAAAGAATCACCACGGTTGGGACTGCGCGTATCCTGGCGTGGAACTGCTTCCCGATGGCACGTTCGTCGTGACGACCTACGGGCACTGGACGCCGAACGAGCCACCCTACATCTTGAGCGTCCGTTTCACGCTACCGGAAATCGACGATCTGGCGAAAGCGATCCGAAACTGAGCGTAAATAGAAAAGGGTGGGCATTGCCCACCGCGACTTCATGGTGGGCAATGCCCACCCTACGGGTCAGCAAGCGGTTTTCGGATCGCGTGTTAGCTTCCTACATACCTGGCGTAAACGGTACGCGCCGCCGCGATGTCGTCGGTGCCGCCGATGATGGCCCGGCCATCGGGGAAAAGAGTCAGCACGTAGCCGTCGACTTCCAGCCGTAGCAGAAAGGCGTTGCGCGCCAGCCGTCCGACGCCGGCCAGTTTTTGGGCAAGATTCTCCAATGAAACAGCTTGGCCCGGTCTGGCGAGCTGCACCGCGTTCCGTCCGCAAAGCACGGCGGTGTGCGTGCCTCGCCGGCCTGTCAGCCATTCAAACTGATGCTCCACGCAGGCGGGACAGCGCGAGCCTTCACGCAACCCCGCGGCCTTCATGGGCAGATAGCGGTTTTCCCACAGATCGAAGACCAACAACGACCGCTGTACGGCGGCTCGATTGCCCGTCAGAATCTTAATGGCTTCCGTCGCCTGAATGGAAGCGATGACGTTGATAATGCCGGCCAAGATGCCCGCCGTATCGCACGTTTCCGTGGTGCCGGGCGGCGGCGCCTCGGCAATCAAGCAGCGCAAGCAGGGCGTTTCGCCCGGCAAGATGGTCATGGTTTGTCCACCGGCGCCGATCGCCCCGCCGTAAACCCAGGGCACGCCAAGCTTGATCGCCGCGTCGTTCAGCAGGAAGCGCGTCTCAAAGTTATCAGTGCCGTCCAGCACGCAATCGACGTCGGCCATCAAACCGAGGATATTGGTATGGTCGACATCGGCCACGATCGGCTCGATCTCGATTTGCGAATTGACGCGGCGTAGTTTATTAGCGGCGGCGATGGCTTTGGGCAGATTAGCCGCCACGTCGTCTTCGTCAAAGAGAACTTGTCTTTGCAGATTGCTTGTCTCGACAAAGTCTCGATCGACGATGCGCAACCGCCCCACGCCCGCCCGCGCCAAGGTATTGGCCAGCACGCCGCCTAGGGCGCCGCAGCCGCAAATCAGAACGCGGCTGCGCAGCAGCCGCCGCTGGCCTTCTTCGCCGAGTGGCGTGAAACGAATCTGGCGTGAGTAACGGTCAAGCATGGAGGAGGGGATCTGCAGTTACGCTGTTCACGCGCTGTGGGCGTTACGCACTCGCGTAAAATGTCTTGCGGTACACGTTTCAGGACAACATACGAGGCCATCCAACGCCCCGTCGGCCAGTTTTATTTTCCGCTGTTTGCGCATGCGCATCAAGGCCGCCGCTGCCGCCTCTGCGAAATGGCGGAATACGGAAATAGGCTCAAGGCTCTCTATTCCTTGCCAGGTGACGGGCCGGCGCGTTTAAGATAGAATGGACAAATGGGACTTCGTGAGTTCGTTGACGTTGATCCAACATCATTGCATTTGCCGGGCTCGCGCCGCGACGGCGCCGATCCCGTGAAGTTGCGGCGTCAGTTGGCGATGCACGGCACGTCCGTGCTCGACATGCCGCCTCCTGAGGTGATGCGCGGCACTGACAATGAGCTTGTGATCTATGATGGAGTAACGCGCGCAACCCGCGTCGCAAAGTATTGTCCCGGCACTTTGGTCACTGTCGAAGTAACCGGAAGATTGAACGGGCCAGTGGGCAACTTGCCAACGATCGGAGACAAATTATGAAGACACTGGAAACGACCCGTGGCGCGTTGTTGGCGGCGCTCGAAGAACTCAGCCGAATCAAACCCGAGTGGCGGCTCGGGCAAATTCTGGGAAACCTCGCGACGACGATTGGGCGATTGGACGCCGGAGCGGTTTGGGAATTGGAAGACGCCGACGCCCTTTCGGCGGCCAGAGCACTGATCGAACAGTACTCCGACGCGGCGCCGGACGATGCCGATTGATGGGCATCATGGACTCGCCGCCGAGTTGTTTCGTGTGACAACCACGGATGGGGCGTGTCATTCGGCGCGGATCGTCATGGACGTACGCGAATTGTCCCGTTGCGACCGCGTTAACGCGGCGTCGGCATCTGCTCACGCCAATCTCAACTGATCCACCGCCGCTGATAAAGATACCACTCGACCGCGACCATCAACCACGCCAGCGCGGCCAGGTAAAACCAAACAGGCCGCACGAACAAACCGGCGGCCACGGTCGTCGGCGCCTCCTTGATTAGCAACTCAGCGGGCGTGCGCACGTCGCTCTCACGGCGACTTGCCAAGTTACACGCCAGTTCAAGACCATTCTTTTCAGACGGCGATCCGGCGTCATCGCCGGCAGTAGCGATCTGCCACAAACCACATTCGTCCAGCGGGCCAATGGTCGTCTTCGACAAGCCCGACGGCAACGGGCGGCGCCGCCCGCTGGGAGCGATTAGAAGCGGGCTTCGCGCGGCGGGCGGCACGCCGCCGGCAACCGTGCTCGCCGGCAACTCAAGCTCCGTGATCGCGCCGCAGGCCAGCGATTCGCGCAGTTCGCCGCGCTGGCCCGCGAACCACGATAGCGCGTTGGTGGCCATGATCGGAAAGGCCGTTCGCAGAGGTAGGTCGCCCTGATCGAGATTCACCGTCAGCACCAGCAGCTTACCCTCGGGGCGATCAAGGTAAGCGAAGAGCGGCTCGCCGGTCACCGCGCCCGCCAATACTTTCGGCGTCTCACTGAACGCGAGCTGGCGGGCCTCCGGCATGATCACGTTGTCGAGCCGCACGTGCGCCATCAGCGGCGAATCTTTGTCTTGCTTGGTCACGATCGGATTCTCCAGCTTTTCGCCAAGCTGCCAAAAATCGCACGAGCCCGCCGGGTCGATCACCCACACCGGCCCCTCCGGCAACTTTTCGGGAACCAGCCGGTGCAGCACCGTAATGGCCGCGGGCGAAGTGCCTGCCCCAGTGCCGGCGGAGGATCGTGTAAGGTGGGCATTACCCGTCGTGGGTTCTTGGTGGGCAATGCCCACCCTACCAGTCGGCGGCTTTTTCGTTACCGTCAGCTTCACGAGCGGATTGGCCTCGAACACCTTTTCCAGAAACAAATTGCCCTCGGTCACCAGCGTGACGGGCGACAACTCGCGACGCGGCAGCAACGCCCAGGCGCGATTGTCGATCGCCAGCGCATCGTCGTGCTCGATGCGGGCGGTCAGCACGCCGCCTTCCGCCGAGGTCTTTTCAAAAATGCGCGTCCACGTTTCGTCCGGTTTAAGCGCCAGCGGCACCACGTCAATCACGTCTTCGCCCAGGTCAAGCTCCAGACGGCATTCAACCGGTTCGGCGGATGCGTTTCGCACCTCAACCAGAATCTCATAGCCGATGGGGTCGAGCAGGCTGCGGCGTACCTGAAAGCGCGTGATGCCGGCATTGGCCGCCTGGCTGCCGACGGTGACTAGTTCCACGTCTTTGGACTCCGCCAGTTTTAACGCTTCGTCGAAACAGCCGTCCGTGAGGACGATGACGCGGCCGTTGTCGCCGCCCGAAATCAACCGCCGAGCAAGCTCCACCGCTTCGGTCACGCGGGTGGGGCCGTCGGTTGACTCGATCGAATCAACTGCTTGCCGTAGCGTTCGCCGGTGCGAGGCGAGGCCGCAAACGACGCGCGGCTGCGTGCCCGCCACCACCACCGCCATTTCATCGCGCGGCCGCAGACGTTCGACATATTGCCGGGCCAGGTCACGCGCCTGCTCAAAACGCGCAGGCTTCACGTCGGTGGCGCGCATGCTGGCCGAGTTATCAAGCACCAGCACCAACCGTCGCGCGGCAGCGGCTTCCCAGGCGAAAAATGGCTCCGCCAGCGCGAACACCAAAAGCGCGAGCATCGCCAATTGCACCAGGAGCGAAAGCAGGTGCCGCAGATGCTGCCAGATCGACCGCGGCTGTTTTTCCTCAAAGATTTGCTGCCAGAACAGGATGGTCGATACCGGCACGCGCCGCAAGCGAATCTTCAGAATGTAGAAGATCACGATCGGCGCGGCTAATGCGAACCAAGCTAGTGCTGAAGGGTGAGCGAGTGACACGAAAAAAAATGAAAAAGTGATGCTAGGCTGGTTTTCCAAAGTACCGGATCCGCCTAAGTATCTGGCGGCCGCGGTCGCACTCCGACGGGCCTTAAAGTCACCACTTTACACCATAGCGGCTCGTCAGCCGAATTGGAATTGCGGAAGCCCGCGCCCCGGCCACGCATTGTCCACCGTGAAATCATGGTGGGCAATGCCCACCCTACGGGTCTGCAAGCGGTTTTCGGATCGCCTCTTAGCCGCATGGGGCAACCGCTCATGGTTGGCCGCGGGTGTCAGAATCGAAAGTGTCTGTAATCAACCGCGCGGAGCGGTTCCAGGTGAGATAATTCCAGGCCCATTGCATGAGCACCAGCAACCGGTTTTGAAACTGCGCCAGATAAAGCAAGTGAATGAACAGCCAGGCGCACCAGGCCGGCAAGCCTGAAAGCCGGGTCCAACCCAGATCGGCCACAGCCGCCGAACGGCCGATAACCGCCATGTTGCCGCGATCGTGATAGCGAAACGGCGGCGGCGGCGTGCCGCCTTGCGCGCGGGCGGCGACCACCTGCGCCACGTAGCGGCCTTGCTGCATCGCCACCGGCGCCACGCCGGGTAACGGCGGGCCGCCTGGCACGGCGAAATGCGCCATGTCGCCAATCACAAAAATCTCAGGATGCCCGGCCAAAGTCAGATCGGGTTCGACCAGCAGGCGGCCCATCTTGTCGGTCGCGGCGCCGGTCGCCGCGGCCAGGCGCTCTGCGATGGGCGCGGCGCGCACGCCCGCCGTCCATAAGACGTTGCCGGCGGCGATCACTTCGCTCGTTTCGCCGTGCTTGATGGTCACGGCTCGCGGTTGCACGTCGGTCACCACGACGCCGGTGTAAATGCTGACGCCCAACCCCTCCAGCGTGCGTTTCGTCTTTGCCGAGAGTTCTTCGGCGAACGATTCGAGCAGCCGTTCGCGCCCTTCGACCAGCACGATGCGCGCGTCGGCTGGGTCGATCGAGCGGAAATCGTGCCGTAGCGTATAGCGTGACAGTTCGGCCAACGCGCCGGCCATCTCCACGCCGGTCGCCCCGCCGCCGACAATCACAAAGGTCAACCATTGACGGCGCTCGGCGGGATCGTTCGTCCGTTCGGCCCGCTCGAAGGCGGTTAGCACGCGGGCTCGAATGGTCGTGGCGTCTTCAATCGACTTCAACCCAGGCGCGAGTGGTTTCCAATCGTCGTGTCCGAAATAATTGAATTGCGATCCCGCGGCCACGAGGAGCGCGTCATAAGCCGCTTCGCCATCGGCCAGAATGACCTTACGCCCGGCCACGTCGAAGTCGACCACCTCGGCCAGCAAGACTTGCGTTTGCGTCCCGCGACGCAACAAGCTGCGCAGCGGCGCGGCGATATTAGCGGGCGAAAGCTGCCCGGTGGCCACCTGGTACAAGAGCGGTTGAAACAGGTGAAAATTGCGTCGGTCAATCAGCGTGACGCCAATCGCGCGCTGCCGGATGTCGCGCGCGCAGTACAGCCCGCCAAATCCGCCGCCCACGATCACCAGCCGAAACGCCTCCGAACCGCGCTGCATCGCACCCTCCCAATGGCCATTGGCGCGGCGCGAGCCGCCGCGCGCCGGCCTCATTGTACGAAGGGAGCGGCCGTTAAGCCACCGCGGATCGCTAGTCGTTCGTCAGGCAGTCAAAAGCAGTTCATCGCGCGTCTTGACCGTCAGAATCGCCTCTGCCGTGTCGTATGCCGTTTCACGGTGAACCAAAACAGCACTCCAAGACCGCCGCAACCAGATCCCATCTGAATTACCAGACTAGGCCGATCGCCGCCGCCCTGCTATCATGTTTTCGATTTCTGCAGGCTCCGGGCGCCGTTTCGTGGACTAGAATTGGCAAGGAGGCTACCATGTGTGGAATTGTCGGTTATATCGGGCCGCGGCCCGCGGCTGAATTTCTGTTGCCAGGACTGCGGCGCCTGGAGTATCGCGGCTACGATAGTTCGGGCGTGGTGACCATCACGCCTGACGGACGGTTTGCCGTCGCCAAGGCCGCCGGTCGCTTGGAGCAACTCTCCGGCCGCCTCGCGGAATCGCCCGTCCGGGGCCAGGTGGGCCTGGGGCATACGCGGTGGGCCACGCACGGCGCCGCCACCGACGCGAACGCGCATCCACACCTGGGCGGCAACGACGTGGTGGCCGTCGTTCATAACGGCGTCATCGAAAACTATCTGCCGCTGAAAGAAAACCTCGAAAGCCAGGGTTATCGCTTCCGCTCGGCCACCGATAGCGAGGTCGTCGCCCATCTCATCGCGCACTGCTTCGAGCAACTCTGCGAGGAAGGCGGCCTCTCGAATCGCGCCGAGATGGCCCGGCGCGGCTATCGGCCGCTCGTGGCCGCGGTGGCCAAGGCGCTGGCGCAGTTGCGT
Source organism: Pirellulales bacterium (assembly GCA_036379555.1). GTDB lineage: Bacteria > Planctomycetota > Planctomycetia > Pirellulales > JAICIG01 > DASSFG01. The sequence continues at coordinate 14,481 of DASVGM010000061.1, forward strand.
GGCACTTATGGGCTGGGCATTGTTTTTTGCGACTATCCCGAGGTGGTGTTCGCCGCTCGGTTGGGCAGCCCCTTGGTGGTGGGCGTGGGCGCGGGCGAGCATTTCATCGCCAGCGACGCCTCACCCTTGGCCGGACGAACCGACAAAATCGTCTACCTGGCCGACCATGAGTTGGCGATCGTCACGGCCGACGCTTTGCGTGTCATCGATCGCGACCAGGGCGAGGTGCCGCACGACGTGCAAGTACTCGATCTGGCGCCGGGCGATGTCGATCGCGGCGGTTATGAGCACTTCATGCTCAAAGAAATCTTCGAGCAGCCCGATACCGTGCGCAACACGATGCGCGGCCGCCTGGATTTGGACGACGCCACGGCGAGGTTTGGCGGATTGAACCTTTCGGCGCAACAACTTCGGGCGGTCAACCGAGTGCTGCTCACCGCCTGCGGCACAAGTTGGCACGCGGCCTTGGTGGGCGAATATTTGATCGAACAATTCGCACGGCTGCCGGTGGAAGTGGAATACGCCAGCGAACTGCGTTATCGCAATCCGCCGCTCGACAATCACACGCTGGTGTTCGCCATTACCCAAAGCGGCGAAACGGCCGACACGCTGGGCGCGCTGCGCGAGATGAAGCGGCAAGGCCATCCGACCTTGGCCATTTGCAACGTGGTGGGCAGCAGCATCGCCCAGGAGGCCGACGGCGGCATTTTTCTGCACGCCGGCCCTGAAATTGGCGTGGCTTCGACCAAGGCGTTCACGTCACAGTGCGTGGCGCTGGCCATGCTGGCCTTGTATTTCGGCCGCCTGCGGCATTTGAATCACGCCCAGGGCATGCGGATCATCGAGCAGCTTCAGACGCTGCCCGATTTGCTGCGGCGGGCGTTGGCGGCCGACGACGACGCGCGGCGCATCGCGGCGAAGTATTACCAATGCGAGAATTTTCTCTACCTTGGCCGGCAATACAACTTTCCCACGGCCTTGGAGGGCGCGCTGAAGCTCAAAGAAATCAGTTA
>DASVGM010000062.1:0-7532 GCA_036379555.1 Pirellulales bacterium
CGCCATCTTGAGGACATTCGCCATAACAGATCTCCTTCTGCGGCATTGCCGCTCGGAAACCTGTAGGGCGCAATTTCCCTTTCTCAAGTTGGCTGGTTTTGACGCGCCGATGACGTGCTGGTTTTACGCGCCGACTGACACGATTCGTTTTGGGCCGTGAACCCAGGGCTCCGCTGCGCTGCGCCCTGGGCTATGGAATTTGGCCCCTTCGGGGCCGGCGGGCTTCGCCCGCTTCGTAGCCCGGAAATTCTTGGCCCGGAAATTCTTAGCCCGGAACGGGCGGCATTCCATAGCCCAGGGTGCAACCCTGGGGCATCGTCCCGCGAAACCGTCGTAGCCCTGAAAGGGCGTGATTCGGGTTGCGTGGCCGAAAAGAGGCCCGCCGCATGAATGATGGTTCAAACGGCAAGTTGCCGACCAATTGGGCATGGTCGACGATCGGTGGGGTCGTGGATGACAAGGTCGATCAGTCTGGACCATCGAAGATAGGCGAATTCACCTACGTCGATATCAGCAGCATCGACAACCGCGCAAAGCAGATCGTTTCACCGAAGATCCTCGACCGAACCAACGCACCAAGCCGTGCGAGGCAGCTTCTTGCGCCGCACGACGTGCTTGTTTCGATGACGCGTCCGAATCTCAATGCGGTCGCAATGCTGCCAGACCACCTTAAGAACGCAATTGGTTCGACCGGCTTTGATGTACTGCGCACCAAGGGTATTGAAGCTGGCTGGCTCTATTACGCTGTGCAATCGACCGACTTCGTTGACGCCATGTGCCGTGTGGTTCAAGGCGCGCTTTATCCGGCTGTACGGCCCAAAGACATTCGCTCGTATCGGCTGCCAATTCCACCGTTCAATGAACAGCGCCGCATCGTCGCTAAACTTGACGAATTGCTCTCCGACCTCGACGCGGGCGTGGCGGCGTTGGAGCGCGTGAAGGCCAACTTGAAGCGTTACCGGGCCGCGGTGCTCAAGGCGGCGGTGGAAGGGCGGCTGACGGAGGAGTGGCGGGCGAAAAATCGGCCCCAAGAGACCGGCGAACAGCTTCTCCAACGCATCCTCCACGAGCGCCGTCGCCGGTGGGAAGCAGACCAACTCGCCGCCTTCGCCGCCGCCGGAAAACAGCCGCCGAAAAATTGGCGCTCACGATACAAAGAGCCGGTCGCGCCCGATACGTCGAACCTGCCGCCCGTTCCTGATGGCTGGTGCTGGGCGACGCTGGATCAATTGCTGATCTATCTGCGCAACGGTTATTTTCAGAGCCCATCTGGGGCCGACCGTGGTACTCCGATTTTGCGGATCAACGCGGTTCGCGCAATGGCGGTCGATTTGGATGAAGTTCGGTATCTCGATCGAATCGAGGGCGACGTAACCACATTTTACGTCGATGACGGTGATCTGCTCTTCACCCGCTACAACGGCAGTATCGAATTGTTAGGCGTTGCTGGAATGGTTCGCGGCTGCATGCGGCCAGTTCTTCATCCCGACAAGCTTATTCGTGTAAAGCTCGCGGCCGGTCGGCCTCTCGCATCATTTGTCGAAATTGCGGCTAACGTCGGAGCATCAAGGGCGCACATGGTTGGCAGGGCACGCACGACGGCGGGTCAAACAGGCATCTCCGGGCAAGACATCCGTGAGATGCCCATCCCATTGCCGCCCATGAGCGAGCAATCCGAGATCGTGGCGGAAGCGTGGGAGAGGTTGTCGCAAATTGATGCCGCCGAGATAGAAATCGAACATGGCCTCGCTCGTGCGGCAAACCTTCGCCAAAGCATCCTGAAGCGCGCCTTCGAGGGCAAACTCGTCGCCCAAGACCCGGCCGACGAGCCTGCAGCCCTGTTGCTGGCGCGCATCGAACAATCACGGGCCGCCGCGACCGCCGTGCGAACGAGCGCCAAGCCGCACAGCGACGAATTCTTGCGCCGCGCGGCGATCGTTTCCTACACCGTCAAGCGTCTGGCGCCACAGCCATCGTTCGGCCGGACACAGCTCGAAAAGACATTGCATCTGGCTCAAAGCCATCTGGGCATTGATCTTGGCTTGGAGTTCGAGCGTTACGCCGCCGGCCCCTTCGACAAGTCGATCTACCGGCTGGAAGGCGCGGCCGAAAGAAGCGGCTGGTTCACCAAGAAGAACCGCCGGCGCGTCGGCGTGACCTATCACCCCGGCCCCAAAATCGACTCGATGTGCCAACACGCCGCACGCTTGCTCGGCGACAAGCAAGCCGACTTCGACCGCCTGCTCGATCACGTCGCCGGTATGAACACCGACGAAGCCGAGCTTTTCTCCACCGCTTACGCCGCCTGGAACGATCTGCTTATTGACGGTCGCAACTCTGACGACGGCGCGATCATCAAAGAAATCCACGGCTGGCATGCGTCGAAGAAAAAGTTCACGCGCACTGCCATCCTCAAGCGCCTAGAATGGATGCGGCGGAATAAGTATGTGCCAAACGGCGGAGGTCACAAGACGCTACCCATGATAAAGAGAGCGGCGCAGCAGGAGCGGCGCGACAAATGAGTTTTCCCATCGACTGGCCGAGCGATTGCCCGCCGACCGACTCGCAAGACGCGGCCGGACTGGTTTTTCGGATCGTCAAGAACGACCCGCCCGTCGCCGCCGATTTGGCAACGCACCGCGAAACCGGCCGGCTGATGTTGTAGAGAAGAGATGAACGATGTGGAAAATCCGCGGCAAGCCGACCGACGCCAAACGCTTCCTTCCTTTTGCCCCGCACGAAGTCCTTTACGATTTCGACGGTCCCCGCATTTTTACCCTGCTCGACGTCGACGGCGAGCCGAACCTCGTCTATTGGTCTGACGAAGATGAGAAGCAAAGCAGGTTTGTCATCGTGCCGACGGCTCCCGGCATTGTCGAGTCAATCCGCACAGGCGGCGCCAGCGTGTTTGACGCCCTGAATCAGCCACGCTGCTGGATCTGCGACGTTTTGCACGAAGGCCGAATCAATGCCTGCTGGCGCGTGAACTTCGAGGACATCCCGAGAGACGCGCTTCCCGCTCTCGGCACAATGTTGCTGCCCGCCCTTGAGCCGGAATTGGTGGATTTGGAAGGGCGCGTGCGCGAGCTAGACAAGGATCGACGGAGTTTTGAACTGCGGGAAATCGGCGGCGCGGTTCCCCCACAGCGATTCGCGTATGACGACTCCTTGCGCAACGAGGTCTACCAGGCGTTTGACGACGAAGTACGCGTCAAGCTGGCGGGCCGCAAGGTGCCCGGCAAACCGCTCATCATGGCGTTGGCGCTATCAAGACTTTGACACAGAAAGGCACAATTCGCCAACCATGAGCAGCGCGTCACAGCAAATCGTCAATAAGGCATGGAACTTCGCCCACGTGCTGCGCGACGATGGTTTGTCGTACATGGCTTATACCGAGCAGATCACGTTTCTGCTGTTTCTGAAAATGGCCGATGAGCAGTCGAAGCCGCCTTACAGCCGCAAGTCGATCGTGCCCGCCGAGTTCAACTGGCAGAGCTTGAAGGGCCGCGACGGCGACGAACTGCTCAACTACTATCGGCACGCGCTGGAAGAACTGGGTAAGAAGCCGGGCATGCTCGGCGAGATCTTTAAGCGGGCCAAACCGGAGGTCCAAAACCTGGCCATCCTGCGGCGGTTGATCGCCGATCTGATCGTCCCGGCTTGATCTTCGTTTCGCTTCACGAAGTCGGCTACGGGCCGGTGAATCATCCGCGCTAGCCGCGCAAGTCATTTACCAACGAGTCGTCCAGCGGCGGCAGCGAAGCACCGCTTTCGAGGTTCTGTCGCAGATCGACCCACGCCGCTTGCAGAGAACGAACCACCTCCGGGCAGCGGTCGGCCACGTCGTTCACCTCCCAACGATCGTCGGGCTTGGCATAAAGTTCGGGCAGCGGTTCCTCAAGCGACTCTGAGGCCGCGGCCGGCATGCGCAAATACCAGGCCGGTGTGCGCAGGCCGGTTTCGCCCGCGGCGCCGACCAAGGCAAGCCGGTCGCGCAAGGCGAAGGCTTCATTGCGCGCCAGCGGCAGCAGGCTTCGCCCCCAACCACCTGCCGGCGGCGCGATGCCAACCGCATCGAGCAAGGTTGGCGCTAGATCGCAAGCTTGCGCCAGCGATGAACTGCGCGCCGCCGCCCCCAGGCCGTCAGGAAAACGCAAGATCAACGGCGTTTGCACCAACTCGCCAAACAACGCTTGATCGACATCGCCCAAGCGGCCATTTCGCCCCAGCGTAAACCCGCGGGCGCCAACCAGCGCCAGCAACGTGTCGTCGAGAAGCTGCGCGTCTGCCAATGATTCAAATAGCGCCCCCAGACACTCGTCAAGCAGACTGACTTGCCCGGCGTATGCCTGGCAAACACCCCACATCAAATCCGGATCGTCCCGTTCTGAGAGCCATCGCCGCGGCGGTTGGGTCCAAGTGGGCGGCGGCGCTTCGTCTTCGTCGGCATATTGCTCGCGGAACGAGCGAGGCGCGTCCCAGGGAGCGTCCAGACCGCGGCTGTGCAGCCAGAGACAGAAAGGCTCGCGGGCGGTTTGCAAAAACTGCGCGGCCGAGGCGAAAACGTGAGCCAGCCGAGACTCTTCAGGTGAGCTCATCGCGGTTGTTGGTTCGCTTTCGCCGGCGGCCAGCCCAACACGGATGACCTCGTCGAACTCGCGCGTCAGCGGGTGTTCGGCCACGATCGGCTCATCGGTCAGGCAGGTCGTCATCAGCCCCAGTTGTTTGAGCTGACGCGCCAAATGCGGCAGTGGGCCACCCGTCTGCCGTTCGAGAACATGCGTGCCGGTCCACCATGTCTGACATGCCGAGTTGAGATCAGGCCGATCGACATACGCCTGATCGAGCAAAAAACCTTCCGCCGCCAGGCGATTCATGTGTGGGGTGGCGACCCAGGCGTTGCCGTAGCAACCCAAAAATCCCGCATGCAACCGATCGACGACGACGACTAACAGGTTCATTCGGTCACGTCCGGGCCGCGCTTTGGATCGACGAACCGCGGCACAGTGTCATCTTCATGGTGAGGAAAACTTCGCATCGTATCTTGGGGGTCAAGGCTGTGGCGACCGCCATTATCCGGTGGACCGACAGGCAACGTCAACCGGCTCCACGTTGTCCGGCGTGTTCGCCGCCTTGACCTTGGGCCGTTCAAAAGTTGGGTTCTTAACGTGAATTTGAGACGATGCTCACATATCGATCGTTGTGTTACGGATTCATCTTTTGTTCCGCCCCACTTGACACCTCGACACACTGTTATATAACTGTAGTCAGTTACTAAAAAAGTCACGCCGTTTATCGCCGCATGTTTATTCGCATCGAAAAAGGTTCCAGCGTGCCGATCTCGCGGCAAATCGCCGATCAGATCACCGCGCTCTGCCTGGCCGGCACGCTAAAGCCGCAAACCCAGCTTCCCTCGGTGCGGCAGCTTGCGCGCGAGTTGGCGGTGAACCAAAACACCGTGCTGCGAGTTTATGAGCGGCTGTCGGGCGAGGGGCTGCTCGAAATGCGGCATGGCGAGGGAACCTTCGTCGCCGCGCGTCCGCCCAAATGGCGGCTGCAAGGCCAGCAGCGGCGCTTCGCCGAGGAGTTGGCGGAGTTTGTGCGGCGCGGCTTGCAGCTTGGACTGGAAAGCGACGAGTTGCACGAAATCGTCGAACAAGCGATTACACGATCCAACGAGGCCGCCGCGGCGGCGGCCAAAGAATGTTAAGTGCCTATTCCAAAACGAAAACGTGGGGCGGGCCGCCGGCCCGTCTGAAGCGCAAGACGGCTCGGCGGGCCGCCCCACGTTCGCGTCGGCATGATCCGACATCGGTCTTGGGATGGGCGTTCACAAGGAACCCATGATGACTCAACCTGCCATTTTGCTCAATTCCGTCAACAAGCGGTTCGGGCGGCGCGACGTCTTGCGCGACGTGTCGCTGGAGGTCATGCCCGGCCAGACGTTTGCCTTTCTGGGCCGCAACGGCGCCGGCAAAACCACGACCATTCGCATGCTGCTGGGGCTGCTCTCGCCCGACGACGGGCTGATTCGCGTGCTGGGGCTGAACCCAGCGAAACATGAGATGGAAGTGCGGCGGCGCGTCGGCTACCTGGCCGAAGACCAGACCATGTTCGGCTGGATGACGGTCGAGGAGCTGATTCGTTTCACCGCGCCGTTTTATCCGACCTGGGATCACGCTTTGGCGAGCCGTTACGCGCGGCAGTTCGATTTGCCGCTGCGGACCAAGATCAAACGGCTTTCCAAAGGTGAAAACGTGCGGCTCGGTTTGCTGTTGGCGTTGGCCCATCGGCCCGAACTGGTGATTCTCGACGACCCGGCGCTGGGGCTCGATCCGATCATGCGCAAGGAGTTCAATCGCGACCTGGTCACGCACTTGCAAGGCGAAGGGCGCACGGTGTTTTACAGCTCGCATTTGCTGTATGAAGTCGAGCCGGTGGCCGACGCGGTGGCCATTCTCGACCGCGGCGTGATGGTGAAGCAAGCCACCACCGAGCGGTTACGGGCCGAGGTCAAGCGCATCGTTCTGGCGCCTGGCGTGTTTCACCAGCAGCGCACGTCGCTTTCGGCGCTCGACATTGACCGCCGCGGCGATGAAACGGCCGTCGTGGTTGATAACGCCCCGGCCGCGTTGGCGGCGATGGAAGCGTCCGGCGAGCCGTATCGCGTTTTCGATTTGAACCTGGATGAAATCTTTGAGGCTTACGTCGCCGGTCGCGTTGGTGAAGGCGCCGAGCCGGCGCCGGTCGCCGCTGATTCGCAGGTGTAAGACGCCCGAGAATCAACAACCTTTACATAGCGATTGTAAACGGTGGACCTCCACGATGGAGGCGAAGATCGCGGACAAAAAAATGAATGGACAAAAAAATGACGGAATGGGAATGGCCCGCACACAAGGAGCAACGCGATGACCGCTATCTGGCGACAACTGATCTGGAAGGAATGGCGCGAGCAGATTTGGAAGATGATTTCGCTGACGGCGATCGTGTTCGCGGTCGAGGCGTATTCAAGTTTCAGCGACGCACGTGCCGGGGAGCCGGCGATCGGCGGCTTTGGGCTGTTCTGCGGCATTGCGGGCGCGTTCTTCATTGCCATTGGCGTGGCGGCCGGCGAGCGCACTGCCGGTTCGCTTGATTTTCTACGCAGTCTGCCATTGGCACGCTGGAAATGGGCGGCCGTCCGCCTGACGATGGGCGCGATCGCCGCGATCGTTCCAATTGTTGTCACAGCCATCGCCATGCTTTTGCTCCATTCGACAATGCGCGCGGCGGCGGGTACGCCGCATTATCTGTCCGCTGGTGCGATTGCCGCACTTTGTTGCATCAGCGTCTATGCCTGGACCGTTGCGGCGGGAGTCCGTAGCGTGAGTGAGCTGCGCGCCGGTTTGGCCGCCATCTGTCTCTTAGTCGGAGGCATCGCACTGTCCGCAATCCTGATGTCGGTCGGAGCGGGCAGGCTCGTCAGATGGCTTATTATGTTCAGCCCTTCCGGAGTGTCGTACCTTCCTGACCCGGCGCATCCGTCGCCCCTG
>DASVGM010000063.1:0-7438 GCA_036379555.1 Pirellulales bacterium
TTCCTGCACCTCAATCACCAACGGCGTGACCAGCACCAGCCCGCTGGCGTGCAAGTCGTCGCCGCGGCAGACCACGAGGTAAGCGCCTTCCTCTTTCAGCGGCAGTGAAATGTTGCGCGTGCGGTCGCGATAGTCTTTGCCGTCGCCCAGTACGATGGTGGCTTCATGGTACGGCCGAATGCCGGCTAGGTTGATGTTGGTGATGTGCGACAGGTCGCGCTTGAGCAGGCTGAACTTCATCAGGTCGATCTTGTAGACGCGCACATCGCACACGGCCACGTTGCGAAACTTTAGTTCCACCTCAACCTTCTTGCCAGGCTCAAACGTGCTTACTTCGGGCAACTCAATGGCCTTGCGCGTGAAATACGCAATCGCGCGGCGCGCGTCGGCGAAGCGCTCCGCCACCCGCGTGTATTCCTGAATGGCGTCGGCCGCCCGGCCCAGACTGTTGTAAACCTGCGCCAGAATGTAGATCGCTTGCCATTTGTTGCGACTCTCTTCCTCGCGGCCGGTCTGGCGGTCGGTGTGCTTCGCCTCCGCCACCTTGCGGCACATCTGAAGCGCCCGTTCGTGTTCGCCCAAGGCGAAGTGGCTGTAGCCGATGATGTACCAGAAACTATCGAGATAATCGCTCTTGGGGTAGCGCTCGGCGAATTGCCCGCAACGCTCGACCGCGCGTCGGTACGCCTTCAACTCCACCAGTGCGTTGGCCAGCGAAAAACTGGCCTGGTCGGCCGCCGGGTCTTCAGGATAGGCCGTCAGAAAGCCGTCGAGCATGCTCAAGGCGTGTTCGATCAAATCGACGCGCGTGATCTTCTTTTCGCGCAACTTCGGATCGCCGGCGGCCTGCGGGGCGTAGGCATACACGCGCTGGGCCAACGCATACTGCGCCGCCGCCGCGTAGGCTTCCGGCGGATACTCGGCCAGCAGGCGGCCCATTACCGCCACGCTGCGCGAAAACTCGCCTTGGCCTTCCAAAAAGCCCGCCACGCCGCTCTCGCGCGCGAAGCTGCCTTCAATCGTGGCGCGAAACACCAAAAAGCTCCGCTCATACTCGCCGAGCTTGTCGTAAGCGGCGCCCACGCGCACGATCTTCTCAAACGACATCTCAACATCCGGCCATTTCTCTTTAACCAACTCAAACCAACGGACGATCTCGGCATCGACGCCCAGTTCCAAGTAAACATCGAGCAGCATGCGGGCCGATTCCTGATAGGATTTCGGTTGCAACTGCCAATGATCGACCAGATCGCTCAGGTGCTTGGCCGCGGCCTGCCAGTCATGCCGTTCAAAGTATCGCTTGCCAAACTCGAACAGCTCGCGCGGCGAGAGTCGATATTCGTCTTGGCTTTTGGCGCCCAGCGGCAGCACGCCGAGCGCGCGCACGTCGGCCACGGCAAGCTGCTCGGGACGATAGGCGTTGCGCACGGTCGTTGGCCCGGCGCGCCACTCGCCGGGCAAATAGCCATGAACGTCAAAAGAGATGGCGCCGGACTGGCCGCCCAAGAAGAACGTGATTTCGCCGGGCGCCAATTCATAACGTCCCTGTGCGCCTTGAATCGATTGCTCGATTACCGTCACGCCAGCCGGCAACCGCTCGGTGACAACCAGGTAGTCGAGCTTTTCGGGGGCGATGTTCGCCGGCAGGTTATTTCGCCCGACGCGAATTTCGACGTGTCCGCGTTGGCCGACGGGCAGTTGCGTGAGCGTGTTGCGAAACGCGGTGAACGAACCTTGCAACACGTCGAAGCCGCGCGGAATCGTTTGGCCGTCAAGCTCGCGGGCGGCCGGCTCATAAAAGCGTTTGACGATCCAATCCTTGGTCGTGCTTTTGAGCTTGTCGGCGGGCACGAAACCGCTCAACAGGCATTGATAGGTGTATTGCCCGCGGCCGGCCAACTGAAACTGAATCCGCTGCTTGTCTTTTTTGAGCAACCCGGCGGGAATGGCCACGGTTTGCGTTTTGCTTTCCGGCGTCACGTCGAGCTTGGTCACTTCAAAACCATTCACGACCAGCGTGAGTTGATAATGCTCGGCGTCGAAGCGTGTTTTGGCGAACCAACCGGCCAAGGCCAGCACGGCGGGGCCGGTCGCTTTATCGGGCGACCAGCGATGCCCGCTGCGATGGGACATGAGCCAATCCGCCTGCTCCTTGTTCTTCGCATTTTCGGGTGCGGCCTTTTCCAGCGCCAGCAGATAAATGGCGCGCAGCTCGGCGGCTGAATCACTCCAGGCGAGCGACTGTCGCAGCCGCGTTTCGTCCGGCGCGCTGTCAAACTTCCGTTTGGCGATCAGCTCAAACACGTCAACGGCCAACGGCGCGCGGTCCATCTCGGCCAAGGCCAGCGCCAGATAAACCAGCGCGCCGGTCGAGAGCGACGGGCGATTGCGATGCAACCGATTGGCGAGTGTAAAGTCGCCGCGTCCGGCGGAGGCGAGAGCGGCCAACAGCACGGCTTTGCTATCATAGTCGGTCTCGGCGGTGGCGACGATTTGGCCTTGCAGGTAGCCGATCGCCTTCTCAAAGACTTCATCGGCCACTTTGTAACCGGCCGCTTTGGCCAGGCTGAGCGCCCAGACGGCCCGTGAAGCGGTGTAGCGATTACTGCCGGCCTCGCCGCGTGCCCAGTTCCAGCCGCCGTCGTCGTTTTGCGATGAGACGAGCAGGCTCAACGACGAGCGGATGCGCGCATCGAGTGCTTTCGCCTGCGGTGTGCCGGCCTGACGTGTCGCGCCGAGCAAGCGTTGCAGACCGAGGGCGGCCATCAGGTCGCTGGTTGCGGTTTCGATGCCTGAGGCGAGGCGGATGGAATCGAGTTGGCACAATGGCGCGGGGGCGAGCAGGGCGTCGAGCAGGCTCTGTTCGACGTTCGGCCCCACGATAACTTCCAGCGTGGGCGATTCAAGCGTCATACCCGCGGGCGATTCCACGAAGGCGGTCGTATCGCTGGTGGCCGAGCCGCCGGCCGCCGCGAACACCGGCATGCCGTAGGGGCGTAGCGGCACGGTGCGCTTGAGCACATCGCGCCTCTCGCCGGCAACGACGGTTAGTTCGAATTCGACAGTTCCCTCTCCCTCCGGGAGAGGGTTAGGGTGAGGGCGTTTCACCTTGCTGTTTGATTCACCATTATCGCCAGCCTTATTCCGCTTCGCGCCGCCCTCACCCCGGCCCTCTCCTAGAGGGAGAGGGAGTTTTAGCTCCACCTTGAACGGCAATTCTTTCATTCCCTTCGCGGCGTCAATCGCCTTCTTCTCTTCCACCGTCTTGCCGCCGATGGTGGTTTTGAGCGTGACTTCGATCGTACCCTTCTCGATCGCGTCGTTATGAATGGTGGATTGAATCTCGGCCTGATCGCCGTCGGTAAAGGCCAGCGGCAACTTCAACTCGCCAAACAAATCCTTCTTCACCACCAACTCGGCTTCGGCCTCGCCGGCCAGCGTCTCGCCGGTGACGCCCTTGGCCAATAGCTTCCAAGCGGTCGTCCGTTCGGGCAGTGTGATCGTAAGCGTCGCTTTGCCGTCTTTGTCAGTGACGATGGCCGGGTTCCAATAGGCGGTTTCCTGCGAACCTTGCGGCGGCAGTACGACCGCTCCGACCGCTGTTAGCTTCTCGTCCAATTCCTTTAGTCTCTTGCCGTCTGGCACGGCAAAGTTCAAACCAAGCTGCCAGTTTTTCTGGGTGCCGTCGGCCAGGAGTACGGTCGGGTTTTGTTGGCCGTTCGTAGCGAGGCTCCCCAAAACATCGGTATTGGATGCCGGCGTGAGAGCTTGCGGCAGCCCGGCGGCTTGCGCGGACCCCGTGTCCAATTTGCTGAAATAGGACTTAACCTCTCGTTCTTGAGCCGTTCCGCGGTTCGCGCGTTGCGCTCCGCCGCCAAGGCCGCCGGAGCGGTCGCCCGGCATTCCGCCCACATCAAACGATTCAGCGGCCATGGCGCCTCTCGGCCGGCGAAACTGGTCGAAGCTGCCGTGCGCTCGCGCATCTGTATCGCTGTCCGCGAGCCGTTCGCCCTCGAACTGTTCACCAGCCTGCTCTTGGGTGATGGCTAGGGAGAGGTCATTTTTATAGTGAGAGATTGCTCCCGGACCAACTTCGTCCCATGTCGTTGGATCCAAGCCTTCGGAGATCAATTCGCCCAGTCCCGAAAGATCATCAGCCGCGCTAGGATGCTGCTGTTGCTTCGCACGCACTTGCAGTTCCATCGTGGCATTCAACTGCCGACGCGCTTCTTCTTCCATCGCCTCCACTTCGCGCCGGTCTTTCTCGGCCAGTAACTGCGGGTTGATGGGCCGCGTGGCGGGATGATAGGCGAACGTGATGCTCGACGCGGTGCGCATGGCCGAGGCCCGCAGTTGGCCGCGGAAAAAATCGGCGATGGGCGAGACGTTCGAGCCAAACATTTCCCAAAGCGCTTGCTCGATCATCGCCAGGCTCAACTCGGCCTCGACCGGTTTGCCCTGCGGATCGGTCGCGATCAGCGTTACCTCGACATCGCCGCCCGGAGCGGCCGCATCGCCATCTTGCGGTTTGGTTGCGATCGCGACGTGCAGGTCGCGTTCGACGGTGAAGGGGCTGGAGGCTTCGTGGAAACGACGCGGTGGTTGGACAGTACCATTCTCCTCCGCAAGAGGGTTATCGTGAGGGCCTTCTGTCCCCTCTCCCTCCGGGAGAGGGTTAGGGTGAGGGCGTTCCGCCTTGCTATTCGATTCACCATAATCTCCACCCTTATTCCGCTCCGCGCCGCCCTCACCCCGGCCCTCTCCCGGAGGGAGAGGGAGTTTCTTTCCATCCGTCATCACCGCCACCGCCAACTCGAAATTCGGGGCGAACGTCGCGGTCATGGGAATCGCCAACTCGTTGGCGCCCGTCTTGAGCCGCACAAGCTGGTAATCGAGAATCTTGGCACCTTGAAACGTCACCAAGGCCAACGCCGGCGCGTCGCGCCAATGTAGTTTCACAACCGCCTTGTCGCCGACCTTGTAGGTATGCCGATCGGCCAAGATGCGCAACCGCACGCGATCGCTGTCGTCGGAAACCTGCACCAGCGACGTACCGGAAACAGGGTTATCAAAACGGTCGGTCCCCTCGGCCCGCAGGACATATTGCCCGCCTTCGTCCAAACGCAGCGTGATGCGCGACTTGCCGTCTTTATCAGTCGTGATCTCATGCTCTTCGACTTCGACCTCACCCACTTTGCCATCGACGACGGTGCGTTTGAGCACGTCGAGCGTGAGCTTCTCGCCGATTGGTTTGCCTTCGGCGTCGCGCGTGTTGACGGACACCTCAAAGGTTTCGCCGGAGACGAACACGCCGCGCACGGTGCTCAAGCCGATCGAAAAGCCCTGCGTCGCCAGGTAAAAATTCGCGCTGGTTTGCAAGTTTCGCTCGGCCAACGTGACCGTCAGCGGCAAGGTTTGCGACTCGCGGTAGTCGCGCGTGGGAAGCTTAAACTCCAATTCGCCCTTTTCGTTGGTCGTGCCGGTGTAAACGCGGCCGCCGGCAAGTTGATAGCGAATCTCGCGATCGGCCAACGGGGCGCCGTAATAGAATTTGGCTGTGATCTTGCCCGTGATCTCCTCGCCGCGATAAAAAACCTTGCGCTCGCTATCGACCGCCAATCGCACCGGCTCAAGCTGATATTCGTGAACGCGAAAACCGCCCTGATAGTTTTGCCCGGCGTCGTCGTACACCTGAACGCGATAGTCGCCCACGACACTCGCTTGCGGCAAGCCAAAATGAACGTGAAACGTGCCGAACTTGCCCAACGTCACGTCGTCTTGCCGCAGCAGCCGGTTGCGGCTGTCGAAAACCTCAAAGTGAAACTTCTTCCCCTCGTCGATCGTGAAACGGTCGTTGGCCACGTTGCGCACGACGCCGCGCACATGGATGAGTTGACCGGCGCGATACGCGGGACGGTCGGTATAGATGTAACCGCGCGCGGTCAGCCCGGTCGAGACGCCCACGCCCTCCAGGCCGATCGCGTTGGAAGCCGCGCTGCCTTCGGCAATGGCGAAGACGCGCACGTCGCCGGCCGATTTCAACTCCTCGAACGATTTCTGAAACACGCCGTCTTCGCGTGTTTCGCCTTCGGCGAACACCTGCCGGCCGTTGGAAATCAAGAGCCGCGCCGCCGGCCACGGCTTGCCGGTGCGCATGTTTTCAGCGAAGACAATGACTTCATCGCGCGAGCTTTTGACGATGATGTCGAGATCGCTTTGCATGACAAGTGTCGTTGCTTCCAAAGTCTTGCTGCTGACGGTGACGGCCAAGACGCCGGCCGGGCGACCTTCAATCGGCGGCCCCCCGTCCGCCAGAAGATCATCGAGCGGTATTTCAATCTCACTAGCGAGTTGTTGATACTGGGCATACTTGGGCACGGCGAATTCAAACGTCTTGTCGGGGTCGATCAGGGCGATGTCGAGACCTTCGACGCCGCCGGCCAGGTGCATCTTGCGAAAGTACGTTTCGAGATCAACCGTGTAGGCCCGCACCGTTACCGATTCGATGTTGCGCGTGGTGAGCTTGATGCGCGGCGTTTCATTGGTGCGGAAGACGCGCTCGCTGGCGACGGTCATTTCCTTGGCGGTCAGACGAGCCAGCCGCTGTTGGGCTTTGGCGGCGTAGTTGCCCCAGGTGACCTTTTTGTATTCCTTCAGCGCCTCTTCGAGCCGGCCTTGCTTTTCTTCCAGCGTAAGGGCCGCCAGGTACTGAGCCTGCGATGATTCATTGGTGCCGGGATATTTGGCGACGACGCGCCGCCACTCGGCGATCGCCGCATCGTACTCTTCTTCCAAAAACTTCAAGCGACCAAACTCCAGCAAAATGCGCGGCGCCCGCGGATCGAGCGGATACTTTGCCAAAAACTCCTGCCAGAGTTTGCGGGCCTCATCATAACGCTTGGCCTTGGCCGCTTCGGCGCCTTTCAAAAACTCCGTCTGAATGATCGCCCGTTGCACGTCGCTCCACGAAGAATGCGACGGATGCTTGGCCAGGTATTCGCGCCAGGCGTCCAAAGCCGGGTCAAACTTCTTTTGTAGTTGATACGAGCGGCCCAACAACACACGGGCATCGGCCAGTTCCTCGCGGTTCGCATGACGTTCGTCATCCAAAAACCGCCCAATGGCCTTCACCGCGTCTTCGTAACGACCGCGCTGGGCGTAGGATCTGGCGATGCGCAGGTGAGCCTGCCCGGCCAGTTTATGTTCAGGGAACTTTTTAAGAAACGCCTCCAGCGACGCCACGCCCAGGTCAAGCTCTTCGTCTGACGACGGTTCCGGCAGGCTGTAGGTCTCAGAAAGCTTAAACGCCGCCTCGGCGATGCGCCGGCTTTTATTATCGCTGTATGCGGCGAGCAAATCTTGCCAGGTGCGGCGCGCTTGCTCTTTCTGGCCCAACGCCAACTGCACTCCGCCCCAGCGATAGCGGGCCTCCAGATCA
>DASVGM010000064.1:0-6487 GCA_036379555.1 Pirellulales bacterium
CGTGCGTCGCCGCATCGGGCGAATGGCCGGCCTGATCGTCGCCGCCGACGCCTTGGTCGAGTGGTGTTCCGGCCTGATCGATCAGGGGTATCGCGGCGAGATGGAGTGCATCATCGCCAAGATTTTTGGCAGCGAGGCGCAAAAGGAGGCCGCCGTTGAGTTGCTGATGAAAACGCACGGCGGGCGTTCGTTCTTGCAGGGGCATTTGTTTGGCGACAACGTGCATGAGTTTTTGGCGCCTTGCATCTATGAAGGCGAGGGCGAGATGCTCGGCATGGCGTTTTTCAAATCGCTGGTCAAACAACACGGCACGCGGTTCTTCGAGCCAATTGGCAAAGCGCTGGCGGCGGCCGGCATCAAAAAGCCCAACATGATGAACCCCGCGCACCTGGCCGTGTTGAAGGGACCGCTCTGGGAATACTCCAAGTGGTACGTCGGCCAGCGATTGCACGCCTCCAATCATGCCGTGCTGCCGCCCATGCCGGCGCTGTTGCGCGAGCATGCCGAGTTCGCGGCCGCCTGGCTGCTGCGTTCGCCTCTGGAAGTCAGCGGGGCGATGCGCAAATACCAGCTTGCTTTGGCCGACCGTCAATGCCGGATGGCCGAAATCTCGCAGCGCGTGCAGGACGCGATCATTATCCTCTGCACCAGCCTTTATGCCGCGCGGCAAAAAGACGAAATCATCCGCGCGGCCGCCGACGCCATCTGCCGCGACCTGCGCCGCAAGCTCAACGGCCACCGGCCCTCCGACGGCGACTTGCGCGCCGTCACCCGGTTGGGCGAACAGGTGGTCGAAGGCGGGTTCAAATCGCTCGCCGGTTTGCCGCGTTTCGAGGTGCTGATGCCGTACGAAAACGATTAGCACGCACTTTCACGCTTTTCGCGGGTTCAGAAGCAAACCCTTCTTTCGGCGGGCGGCCACGTTTATGATGGCGGGCATAAAAACCCAAACCGATCCCAAGGTCGATTACGCCTTCAAGCACGTTTTTGGCCGCGAAGAGAGCAAGCCGGCACTGAAGAGCCTGGTCGGCGCCGTTTTTCAATCGGCCGGTGAACCGGGCATCGCCAGCTTGGAGCTGCTCAATCCGTTCAACGCGAAAGACGCGGAGAACGACAAGCTCTCGGTTGTCGACATCAAAGCCCGCGACGAGAATGGCCGGCAGTTTTTTGTTGAAATGCAAATGTTGGCCAGCGCCGACTTCCTGCAGCGAGTGCTTTATTATTGGGCGTGCCTGTACCGCGACCAACTCCACGAAAGCGAGAACTATCCGATTTTACGGCCAACCATGGCGGTTTACTTTGTCGACACGCCGCTTTTCCCCGATCTGGACGAATTAACGACGGATCTGGACCGCTGGCTCTACTTTTTGCGGCACGGCGCGGAGTTGAACGCGAAAGCGCCGCCCGCCGCGCTGAACACGGCGGAGGTTTTTTGGGCGATAGGAGACCTGCTTATGATTTCACGAATTGACCCGGAGCGTGAGTTGTATGAGGCGCGGCTAAAAGCGCGGCGTGACGAGGCCGCCCGGCAGAAATACGCGCGCGAAGAAGGGCTTCGCGAGGGGCGCGCTGAACTCCTTCGACAACTCATCCAACCGCTGTAAAAGTCGCTGGGACGCGAAATCACGCCCAGCGAGGAGTTGTGTTCCCTTTCGTCGGAGGAGCTGGAAAAAGCCAGGGCCGAACTGCAGGCGAACCTGCCGTGAAGCCCGGCCTACCGCGTCCAGGCGGTGTATCGATCGCGCCCGTAAGCGCGCTCGGGCTTGAACGGAGGATGGTAGCGGGCGATGGTGGAAATTCGCAGCCGGCAGAAGCGACCATCGCGGAGCACGTTGTTCCAAGGCCGATGAGCCCCAAGTATCCACTGGGATTTTGAACGTAGCGACTCTTCCGTCCGACCCTCGCCGGCCAGATTTCCATCGACGGTCAGCGAGAGCGCTTTCCCTCGTTTGATCGCGGCGACGTGATGCCAGCGACCATCGCCCACCGGTTTTGATCGAGCGTCCCAAACATCGACGCGATTAAACGGCGCGTCGGTAATCACGTCCGCCAGGTCGCCGCTCAAATAGAAGGTCAGCGATTGATCGTCCAATATCTGCCGCTTGGTCAGCAAGGGCACGTCACGAGCTTTGGTCGATACCCAAAACTCGACGGTCGCGTCCCCTTGGATGTTCGCGTCGGCGCCGCCGAGTTCGACGCCGGCCACGTTCGCCGTCAGCGTAAAGATTTCGGCTTTGCCGAAGGCGCGCTCAAGCTTCACGCGCGCCTTCTGTTGATCGGCCGCGTCAAGGCCCGCGAGAGCAAGCTCATACCACTGGCAGGCATGTTCCTCGATACCATTCTTCACCAGCCCCTTTTCGCCCTGCGCGACCTGCCACCAGTCGTCCGCCAAGGCGACTTGCGCGGCGGACGTTTGGGACGGCTCCAATTCTCGGGAGGCCAGTTTAGCCACGTCGTCGCCGCCTTTGGCGAGTAGCGGCAGTCCGGCCGCCCATTCGGCCTTGCTCCAGGCGAGGTAGCGGCCCCAAACACCGTTCGCCTTGGCGTTCGCGGCGTCGTCGTGCAAGGTCGCTTGCGCGCCCTTTGCCGCGCTGAACGCCGATCGCAACTCACGCAGGCGTTCGGCGCGCGATTGCACGTCGAGTAACAGCCCCTGATCTCTCGCTTTGCGCGCGGTCTGCACCATGGACAACACGAAGCGATTGGCGCGCTCATAATCCTCCAAATCGATCGCCATGCTTACCAGCGACCAATACTCCAGCGTCAGCGCTTCGAGTTCGGCGGGAGAACGCGCTGCGCCCGCATGTACTTTGACCGTCGCCGTCTTTTTGTCCAGTTCGCTCCGCTGTGTCTCGGTGCGACTCTTAACGGCTGATTCCGCGACCGGCGCAGCGTCGGGCATCGCCGGGTTGGTAACGCCGGGGGCGAGCGTAACATTAGGTTGCGTCGTGGCAGGGCTGCCCGTCGCGGCGGCCGTTCCTCCAGGCACCGGCGGTTCTCGCACCGCGATGCCAGGCCATGAGGAGGTGGGATCGAGAATCGGATCGAGCCACACAGCGGCGCAGTTTCCGTTGGGGCCTTGGCATTCAACAATCAATTCCAGGCGGTTCACGCCGTCAATATTCACGTCAAACGCTTCCCACGCCGCCTGCTTTTGCAGCGGCGACGATGTCCAAAGCATTCGGCCATCGCCCACAACCTTGAATGTCAGCGGCGTTGCAGCCCGACCTGGAACGCTGTCATTGATCGCCGCGGCGCCTTTGAACTGGTGACACTTCCCGTTCAAGGTAAACGCCGCGCGCGCCGATTCGTTGGTATAGGGATGCATCCACAGGCCCCATTGAAAAAGGTCGCCGCCGACGGCGACAGGCTCGCGAAGATTGTTATACGAAAAAACGCGCGATACTTCCGCCTCGCGCAGCAGGTAAAGCCAGGTTCCCTCCGGACGCGGCAGGCACTGCTTGACGCGTTCGTCAAGCCGCGGACGATCCGCCTCGGCGATGGAAAAAAGGCTCTTGGCGTAGCGGTAGGCGGCTCTCGTCAGTAATCTCGCTTTGGCAGTACCCGACGATACCGCCGCAATATCCCACCAGCCGTCGCCGACCGTGGCCATCGCCACCGGGTCGTGCAACTCCAAGGCGTCAAGCAACGCCAACGTGCGCAGCTCGGCCTCGCTTGCCCGCGCCAGCCAGGGCAAGCCGCGCTCCCAGTCGTTTTCGGCCAATGCACGATATGCGCCGAGGTCGCGGTTTTGTTTGCCGATTTCCGGACAATTGCACGAAAGGTCGATCTCGACCCAGCCAAGAGCATTGTCGGGAGGCAGCCAGCAGCCGACATTGGCTTTGTCTGATGTCGTAATCCCGTCGACGATCTTGTCGGGAACGAAAGCAAAGCCATAGCAGCCGCTGGCTATCGTCGGACAGCCGGCGGCAAGGTTCGCGGCACCGTGGTGTACCTGCACCTCGGCAAGCCCGCCGCCCTGGCCTTGCCAACGCGGGATTTCAATGCGTAGGCGGTCAAACCGCTGCTTCGGCAGCTCCACTTGAAGTTGACTGTCGGTGTCGGCCGCCCAGGGCATGACAACACCATCTTTGCGCCAAACTTCCTTGCTACCGTGAAAGAGGCGCAGGTTCAATTCAAGTGCGCCGCGGTCGTTGTAGTGGCTGTTATGCGTGTTCCATATCGTAACGGTGTCGGCAAGCACGCCCGAGCATGGTCGCGGCTCGGCAAAGGAGAGGTCAATTTCGGCCCAGCCGGAAGTCGTGTCGTGCAAAAGCCAATACCCATCGTGCGACGACGTGGTATTGCCGTCGGTCAATTTGACAGTGCCCCATTCCGACGTCCAACGCGCGCCCGTCGTCGGGCAGCCACGCGCCAGGTTGCGGTCGCCCTGAAAGACCTCGATTTCGGCAAGCCCGCCACGAACTTGCTCCCATTTGGTTATTTCGACTCGGACGCGGTCAAATCGCAGTGGAGGAATCTCGATGGCCACGCTTTCCGCGGTCTCCGGCGACCAGGCGATTTCGATGGCGTCGCGGCGCCAGACCTCGCGCTCATCGCGCAGCAAAGCGACGTTCAGTTCACGCGTGCCTTGGTCTTTCATTTGCAAATTCCAAACCACGATCCGGTCGGCCACGACGCCCGGTGTTTCCGGACGATGGCTGGCGTCGGCGACGAGTGTGAGCGGTTGCCCGACGGTTGGAGGATCTGCCGTTACCGGTGGCATTGGCGCAGCCGGCATGGCGGCTGTCGCTTGGGGACGTTGCGGCGGTTCACGCGGCGCCGAAATACGCTCTGGGCCGGGCAAAACTTCCCGCATATCGGCGGTTTTCGGCGGTTGGTCTTCATGCGGCGACTTTGCCGTCCGCGAGGCAATCCAGCCCACAATCGCCAAGAGCGCGACCGCCGCCGCGCCAATCACTGGAAGCTGCCATGCGGGTCGGGCCTTTCGCCGCCGGGCAGCCGGCCGTCCGGTGGACGGTGAGCCGCCAACGTCAATCAGCGGCGCGGCCTCCGCCGGCGGCTGGGTTTGCGGCAAAGGTTTGGCGCGAGGCAGAGCCGCGGCCGGCGTCTCAGCCGCTGAACCCTGAACCCTGAACCCCGAACCCTCCCGCGCGCCCGGAACGCCACGCATGGCGTTCGCCACGGAGGCTAACTTCTCACGTAACTGCCGGTCGTATTCGACCTTCTTATCTGGATTGAGCAGCGCGATGCGGGCGGCGGAACACTCGTTGAGCAGCTTTTGCGACGCGGCCGAATGCTGGCCGGTTTGATAACCGCGCAGATGCGCCATTTGCCGATCAGCCGCCGCGTCAATCACGTCCAGATCGTTCTCAAACAAGTTGATGCTCAGCAACCGGTAGTGGTTCGGCGGCTGTTCCTGAGGCGAGATGCCCAACCACTTGTAATACGGATCAAACGAATCGGCCATAAGCTTTCCGTTAGCGCAGCGTGACAGGTGAACTTTTGTCCCACGCCTTTCGAGAACGCATGCTCCAAATCTCCACGCGCTCGCAGCCCATTTTGGCCGGTTTTTCCGGAAGGCTCAAGACCTGTGGAAACTCGGTAGTGCCGCAATGCGCACCGGCCCGTAGCCGACTTCGTGAGAAGTCGGGACGTGACATAACTCCGATGTCCAAAAGCAGTTGCGACAAAACCCAAATGCCGAGGTTGGCTGACGGCGCCCTAAGAAACGGAGTCAGGCTCCGCGGCGACACAAGTGAGATAAGGGATATTCGGGCCTCCGCTGCGCCAAAGGCGCTGCAGGCCGCTGGCGGCGCTTGTCGCCAGAGGCTGTTTTCTTCAATCCCTTTGGACATCGGAGCCAGGCCTTAAAAAATCGAAGGTGGGAACCTCGATCACGCCAACCGTTTGCGAAAAAGTACGCAACATCCGGATGAACCGGAATTAAGAGCTACACTTGAATTGGTTGGTATCATCCGTCCTGGAGGCGAACATGAAGCAATTCGCGCGTAAGAGGCTGCTGGTCGACAGTCAAGTGCAATGGGCGTTTTTGCGGCGCGCCATCGGCTATTGGTTGATGTGCGTCGTGACGGTACTTTTGCTGCTCGGCTTTACGAACATGGTTGTCGAGCCGATGCGCCTCTTTCTTCCCGATGCCGTCGGCCCCGGGCTGCGTCTTGGTCCGACGATCGCCTTCGCCCTGCTGTTACTGCCGGCCGTAATCTATGATTTTTTGCGTGTCAGCAACCGACTGGTGGGGCCGGTTGCGCGGCTGCGCGGGGCCATGCGCGCCTTGGCCGACGGCCGACACGTGGAGCCGATCCAGTTTCGCCAGGACGACTTCTGGCGCGACTTCGCCGAAGAGTTCAACGCGCTGGCGCGCCGCATGCACGCCAACGGCGGTTGCTGCGCCGGCAAGCAGGAAATGCCGCCCGGCGCCGCTCCTTGACAGTGGCGTCAAAATCTGGAAGGTTTAAGAACGAAGGGTTTAGGTTTCAACCGGCCCCCAACCCCTAATTCCCAA
>DASVGM010000065.1:0-3509 GCA_036379555.1 Pirellulales bacterium
ACGCAAAGGGGTCGCCGTGAGCGTTGTCGATCTGGTCACCGCCCGCCACTTCAATCTGTATGCTCAATTGATGGAGTTCATTGGCCACCCGGATCAGACCATGACGGACGAAGCGCCGCCGATCTATGCCGCCTCTTGCCGGTGGGTGACCAAGGGAACGCGAGCGAAATTGGAGGCTTGGTCACACACGTTGGTGGTGGGCCAACCGCTGCCGACGTTGCCCCTTTGGTTGCGCGAAGACCTGGTGACGACCCTCGATCTTGAGCAGAGCTACGAGCAGGCGTGCCGCGACCTGTGGATATCATAAACTAATCGCCAAGTTGAGGGCAAACCGCCGCGAGAACAGGCCCGCATTCCATCGCCGGTTGCTTGATGGTGCGATCAACTTCGTCGCCATCCGCGGGCCAGAAGCCGATTTCCTAGGCAGAGAACTTGGAAAAGAGCGGAAACTGAAGACCTGGCGCGGATTCGTGTCGCGCCCACCGCAAACGCTCCGGGGGTTCTCCGCTGGCCTCTTTCCGGCAACATTTGATAATGTATAATTTAACGTATGGCGACCTTCACCGCTGCCTCGCGTACTGCTGTTCCCAGCTTGGCGGAATACATCGCGAAAACGCCCGGAACTTGCAGCGGACAACCGCGCATCGCAGGCACGCGCATCAAGGTCAAACACGTCTATGTCTGGGTCGAACGCATGGGGATGACCCCGGCTCAGGTAGTGGCCGAACACCCGCACCTGACCAGGGACCAAATCCACGCCGCTCGGCGTACTATTGGTCGCACCGTGACGAAATCGATCGCGACATCGACTGTGAAGAAAAATTGGTCGCTGAGTTGAGGGCGCAGGCGGGGCCATCGAAGTTTCAGGTAACATTGGCCCAGCAACATGCCGCGGACGATCCGGTTCCACCTTGATGAACATGTCGCGCACGCGGTGGCATGAGTCGTTCACCCTTTTCGTCTGCCATTGGCCTTCCCATTGAACGGCCCCGGCCACTGTCCAGTTTTTGATTCTTTCTGGGGGTATGTAATTTTAATGAAGTTTTTTGCCTTTTCGCCGCCCGTTCGTTCTGGTAACTTATCAGGAGCGTCAGGTAGCTACATTTTAGGGGACGACGGCGGCAGGCGGATCGAGTTGGTTCGCTAAGAGAGAAGAAAAAACACGAGGCGACGGATCGTCTGGGCCGGGAATTACGGAAATTCCGGGTTCGGGCAGAAGAGGCGTATTGACCAGATACCACGGGGGTATTGGTGCTCGCATTAGCGGGAGGGCCTCATGTCCATTCGTTTTAATTGCCCCAACGGCCACGAACTCAACGTCAAAGACAAGTACGCGGGCTTGACCGGGCTTTGCCCCAAGTGTCAGGTGCGCGTGCTGGTGCCTATTCCAGCGGGCAAACTAACCGACGATGCCATTGTCGATATGCTCGGTCCTCCGCCGGAGCGAGATGCCGCTGACGGCCTGCCGGTCCATCAAGATCCGAAACACCGCGAGGTCGGCGTCGCCGATGGCGGCTCGTCGTCAGGCTCCAGCCTGCGCGGCCTGTCGCCGCTGAACCGGGGCATGAAGGTTTGCCCCAAGTGCCGGCGCGAGGTGCGCGCCGTATACGACATTTGCCCGCATTGCCGCACCTATTTCAGCGACACCGGTGAAGTGAACCGCCGCATGATGTTGACCTGCAAACAGTGCGGCTTTGAATATGAGCATCATGTGGCGGCCATCTGGTGCAAACAATGCGGCGCCGATCTGCGGCAACGCTAAGAGCCTATCCGAAAACTCGCCGTGGGGCGGGCCGCCGGCCCGTCTGACTGCAAAAGACGGCTCGGCGAGCCGCCCCACGATACGCCGCCACGGCGAAATCCGAGTTTTCGGATAGCCTCTAAGAGGCCATTTGAAAGCTCAATCGTCGGACGGGCCGCCGGCCCGTCCGCGGTTTTGCCGAATCACGAGACGCCGCTTTACCGCGACTCGTGTACGTCGTAGCAAACAACGCGGTCCTGCTCGCGCAAATAGAGCCGTCCGCCGGCGACGACGGGATGAGCCCAGCTTGGTCGTTCGCCGCTGCCTGGCACGGTGAAGGCGCCAAGCTCCTCGTATTTCTCCGGCGATGCTTTGACCAGGGACATTGTGCCGTTGGCGTACTGCACGTAAAGGCAGCCATCGGCGGCGGCGATGGCCGCCGAGCCTTGTCCAGAACCGCGGGCTTGCCATTTGATCTTGCCGGTCAACAATTCGGCGCAGAACAGAGCGCTTGAGTCTCCTTGCCCGCCATACAGGTAATCGCCCAGCAGCACCACGCCGCCATGCTTGTTGTTGAGAGCCTTGTTAAGCGGATACACCTCTTCGATCTTGATTTCACCGTCTGACGCGGGTGTCTGCCTCAGCAACATGCCGCCGCCCGCGTAGCCGGTGGTGGAAAAGACCAGGTCGCCGCGAACGATCAAGGTGGGGATGACGGCGGTGATTCTGCCGGCAAAATCAAAGGTCCACAGCAGTTTGCCATCGTCGGCCCGCACTCCCATTGGGCCGCTGGCGGTCTGCTGCACGTAAACGCGCGTGGGGCCGATTTTGGCGATGACGACCGAAGCATGGCCGGCGCCGCGGTCGTTGGGGCGCGGAACCTGCCAAATCAACGCGCCGCTATTTTTGTCGAGCGCGACCATCGTGGCCTTGGCGCCGCCGGGCGTGCAAATCAAGCGATCGCCATCGATCAGCACCGATTCGCTATATCCCCAGCCATCGCCCTTGTTGCCGCCAAAATCGCTCTTGAGGTTTTTCCGCCAGCGCTCATTGCCGGAGGCGGCTTCGGCGCACACCAATTCTCCGCGCGGCGAGAGAACGTAAACTAAGTCGCCGGAAATAGTGGGAGTGGAGCGTGAGCTTTGCCAAGTGGAGTTGCCCTCGTTCCAGGCCTCGCCGGTCTTCAGCTTCCACAACGGTTTGCCGCTCTCGCGATCGAATGCCATGAGGTACTCATCTTGATCGTCGGCGATGGAGGTCGAATCGCCCAACGTGAAGAGCCGCTTGCCGGCCACCGCCACGCTGGCATAACCTCGACCCGGTCCCGGCACATCGAAGACGACCGGCGGGCCGTCCTCCGGCCAGGTTTGCAATAGATTCGTGTCGGGCGAGACGGCGCTGCGATCGGCCCCGCGGAAGGTGGGCCAGTCGCCGCCGGTCAGATTGCCTAGGGAATCACGGCCCACATCGGCCGCGACGAGCAAATAGGCCGGCAAGCAAACGAGCGCGGCGATGACAAGGCGAGAAAGGTAAGTAGGCATCGTAGTGTGGTGTTAGGTGGACGCAGGTTATTCGAGGGCGGGCATTTGGCAGGGGCAAAGCAGTCGTATGCACCGCCATTCTCCCGCCTTCGGGCGATTTTGCAAGGCGTTTGGCCGACGCCGTCTCAAATCGCAACTTGCAGGGGTGACAGGTATGGCATCGTTTTGTTGTGATGGAGGGTGGACCGTTGATGCCACCCGCTCGCCGGGTGGAGATTCACGTTGGC
>DASVGM010000066.1:0-5327 GCA_036379555.1 Pirellulales bacterium
ATCTAGCCGGTCAGTCATCGCTCGACGGGGGCAAGCCCCGATCGTGGCGGAATGAATCGAGTTTCACCGCACTCGTTCCCACTCCGTCAACTCACCGCAACGCGGGCACTCCGTGAATTCTTTCCCCGAGCGGAACGCCACGATCACGCTCGGCTGCACCAGGGCGTTGGCGTCGACGGTGCCCGACAAACGCCGCTTGGCGCACGAAATACAGTTATACTTGCCGGTTTCAGGCACGGTGCCGCCGGGCACCCGTTCCGGCTTGTTCGGGGCGGCGACCCGCGCCGCCAGCCTTTCGTACAGCGGCGGTGCGGCGACGGGGGCGGCGGCCAACGCATAGCCGTCGTTCGTTTCGACTGAAAACGCCGTTTCCATGTTCAACGAAAAGACCGCCGGCGATGGCATGTCCAACTGTTCCGCCGCTGAGCCGTTGCTAAGACCGTAACCGACCTCTTGCTTGGTCTCATCGAAAAAGTCGGCGGAAACCGCCAGTTGCTTGCCGAATTTGGCGCGCAGCTTAGGCCAGTAGGGTTCGTCGACGTCATACTTTCCGTCGTATATATCTCGGTCTTCGTACTTGGCGCCACATTGCGCGCAGGCCCTCACCGCGGTCCAGTCCAATTCCTGCGGGGCTTCGACCATTTTGCGCAGCCGCTCTTCCAAATCGACCTTGATGTAAACTCGGCCGCAGGCGCAGGCCCAATACCGAAACCGCGACATCCCGGCCGTTTTCAAATCGCGGCGAAAAACCTCGATCGCCTGGCTATGATCGGCGTCTTTGCGGTTCAATTCTCCCAACAACCGCGGCACAAAGGCCGCCCCGCCCGGAACCACCTGCCCGATCGCGTGCGCCGCTTTTTCGCGCACCAGCGGTTGTTCGTCGTGCAATCGCGCCAGCAACGCGTCGAGCGCGTCCTTCGCCTGTGGTCCGATTTGGCCCAGGCAGACCGTCGCCCAATGGCGCACCAGCACGTGCGGCCGGGCGATATGCGCGATCAGCATCGTGACCTCGCCGACCGCTTCCGGGCCAACACCGCCGAGCACCTCGGCGGCTTGACGGCGGTCGTTGGCGTCGGCGGAGGTCAGCAAGTTGAACCAATGCTCCAACGGCTGCCCGTTATACCGCGGCGCGGCAGGGCTTTCCGGCGCCGCGGCGGGCGTATGGTGTTCGTCTCCCGTGAGCGTGTCGGAGGCTTGGTTTTGTGGCGGCCGTTGGCCGGCCGGCCGCGCGATGAGCAAAAGCTGTCCGCAACGCGGGCACTTGGCCCGTTTGCCAACATGTTCTTCGCGCGCGGCGAGCTTCTTGCCGCAGGCGCAGGTCACTGTGAATTGCATGCCTCTGATTGTAGCACAGGCGGCCGGCAAGTCACGAGTTTTACGGGGTTTTGGCCGTTGCTATTCGGCGACCGGTTCCTTCACGCACTGCACGAAGTGCGGCGATTTTTGCGAGGCGTTCAGATCCTGGACCTTTTTATCGGCCTGTGCGCGCTCACTGTATTCATACATGGCCACGCGTTTCATCGACTGGTTGAAGACGCCCCAAAACGCTTTCAGCCGCACTTCTTTGGCGGTTTTGGTGCGCGGCTTGCGTTTGGGCGCGGCTTTCTTGGGCGCGCCTTCGGCTGCGGCGCCGGCGCTTTCGGCAGCCTCGCCTGCGCGGCGCAACTCTTTACGATTCAATACTTTACGGGCCATGTTAGTTCTCGGTGACGAACGAAAGGCAGCAAAAACTCGACTGTGGCCAGCTCTTCTGACCGTGTCAAGTTTTACCTAGTATAGCGGCAAGCACGCCGCTTGACCATCGCATCGAACAGAATGGCTCTGGCCTGTGCAGAATCGGTCGTCGTGCCGCGACTTGTTTGATACTTGATTCATTCCGCCACGATCGGGGCTTGTCCCCGTCGAGCGATGACTGACTGGCTAGATGTACGGCGCCGAACGCGTCCCCGATTTCGCGTGGCATCCGCCGCCTTCGGCGGCGGATGCCACGCGAAGATGCCACCCGCTTGCCGGGTGGAGATTCCCGTTGGCTGTCTACAATCGGGCGTTGCCCGCGCCCCTTTTTCCGATTTTGCCCCGCTTGGCCGCCTTCGGCGGCCAAGCGGGGCAAAATCGGGAGGGTAGGAAAAGCCGCGATTGTAGACGGCCAACGTGAAAACTCCCTCGGGCAAGCCGAGGGCATCTTCCGCTACCGTCGCTGAATGTCAGGTTGTCGCTTAATCTCGCGACATTAGGGGCAAGCTTGGCGGTGGCGGTGCGGATGGTATAACACGAAAATGGCTCCCCACTTTCATCTCGCCTGGTTTCGATTCCCACGACGCCCGCGGTTGCAGTACGGGCTGAAATCGTTGCTCTTGGCAATGCTCTTCGTTTGCCTGGCGCTGGGGTGGTATGTCGAACGCGTCCGCCGGCAACAGCAGGCGGTGGCCGCGCTGACCGGCGCGGGAGCCTATGTTTATTATGGCGAGTCCGACGATGATCCCTTTGCCGCTGAGTCGGTCATCGAAGAACCAACCACTTGGAGCGAATGGCTTGAATTCCATACCCCCCGACAACTTCGTGACGCGCTGGGAATCGACTTTTTTCGCCGCGTGAACGGTGTTTCCATCGACGTGGGCGGCGCCGATTCGCCGGTTCTTGGCCGACTGCCAGACCTGGCGAGTATGCGCCATCTCGAACTGTATCAGCCGCTGGATGGAGATTTCGTCTACGTCGGCGGGCTGAGTTCGTTGACCGATTTAGAGGTGCTGAATCCCCACATCACGGACGCCGGCCTGGTTCACCTGGCTGGACTTCTACAACTCGAACGCCTGATTCTGAGAGACGCGAAGATTACCGACGCCGGCCTGGCGCACCTCGCCGGCCTCCGCAAACTGGCGTACCTCGACCTTCGCGGCACGGACGTCGGTGACGCGGGCATCGCGCAGCTCGCCAACATGCTTGACCTCGAAGGTCTCGATTTGAGCGGAACGCGCATCACCGACGCCGGCTTGTCACGGCTTTCTCGACTGCGCCGCCTGAAGAAACTGGACCTGTCTGACACCGCGGTCGGAGATGCGGGGTTGAGGGTGATCGCCAACATGCCGCAGTTGGAATTTCTTAATCTGCAACGGACGATGGTTACCGACAATGGCCTGACGCCGCTCCGCTCGCTCGCGTCGTTGAGAGAGATCCGTTTGTCCACAACAGCGATTACCGACAAATCAGTTGCCATCTTGGAGAAGCTCGCTTCAATGACATGCGTTCACATTGATGGAACGACCGTCACGCGCGAAAGGGCCGAGTCGCTAAGGCGTGGCAGATCGGTGGAGATTTTTTACGCGTCTCCGCTGAACTTCTCAGCCGACGCGCTCACACACAACCGCATCCAGTTGTTGATGCGGGTGGGGCGCTGGTCAGACGCTTTGCGAGAGATCGGCAACTACCAGTATGCGCGT
This sequence comes from Pirellulales bacterium, assembly GCA_036379555.1. Lineage (GTDB taxonomy): Bacteria > Planctomycetota > Planctomycetia > Pirellulales > JAICIG01 > DASSFG01. Next base: position 3,438 of record DASVGM010000066.1, read on the forward strand.
TTCGACTACCCTGATGTTTTATTCAATCGCGGGCGGTGCCGCGCCGAGATGGGGCAATGGGACGAGGCGGAGAGAGAATACCGCGAGGCATTGGACGAGCTTGCGGCCACTCCGTCCGAAGAACACGAATACGCGGACGATCCGTGGCACGAAATATCGGCTTGGCCGCGGCTTGCTGAGCGTATCGGGCGGGCTTTTCCCGATTGTTATTGGCGCTGGATGGCCTCGGCGCGCCGCGCGGTGCTTGCCGGGCAATGGTCGATCGCGATCGATGATTATGCCCGTGCGGCAAAGTGCCGTCACACAGCCGATCCGAACTGCGACTTTGAATACGCCCTCTCGCGTTTGTTGGCGGACGATCTTGACGAGCGGCGGCGTGTTTGCCGACAGTTTTTTGAGGCCGATCAACGCTTGCTTGCACAAATCGCGTTTGCCGATGTGCGACGCGATTGGGAAGTCGCCACGCACCTCAGCCTCTTAGCCCCGCAAGGCGAGGTTGACGCTTCCCTGATCAACGCGTGGCGCCGTGACAGAGCTTCGTCGTGCTGGGCACGCGCTGGGTTAGAGACTTTGGCTCTTTGCCGCGCGGCGATGTTTGCTGAAGCGTTGCAATCTGAACCAACCCTCTATGGCGATCACATCGGCCGTTATTCGTTCGCTCGGGCGCTGGCGCAACACCACTTGGGCGAGGAGACAGGGGCGCGTCAGAGCCTGGCGCGTGGCACGCGTTGGCTTGACCGGCGCCTGTGCGGCGATCGTGTCGGCCGCTTCCACTATGACGCCCCCATTTTGCTCGAAGCCGAAATACTGCGCCGCGAGGCGCGGCGGCTCATCGTCTCAGCGCCGGAATAAACCTATCGCCTCGTCCAGACTTCATTGTTGGGTTCGAGGCGGCCGGAAGATGTCGCATTCTCGCCCGCTTGCAGCACAATTCGCCAGCACAAAGCATGAATTTGGCAGACGGCATGATGACCCTGGCCGTTTCAGGGGGTACAATATGCGAAAACGGTCCAACTTGGTTCGGCGATAGAGGATTGTATGCGGGTGAGAACGGTTGAAGGCACGGTCGAGAATGGGAAAATCAGATTGCCCGCGGGCGTTCAACTTCCTGAGAATGTGAAGGTCTACGTGGTTGTTCCCGGTGTTGAGGAAAAGCCGGCGCTGCGTGTGGGCAGCCCTCGGCTGGCGCATCCCGAGCAAGCCGCCGACTTTGAAAAAGAGGTTATCGAGGAAGATTCCAATGCCGGCTTATGACGCGACAGCCTTTAACCCTCCCGCTCCGGTGGCAAGAGTCGTGCTCCGCGATCCTTTGAGCGGCCAATCCATCATTGATGTGCCGATGCTGATTGATTCCGGTGCGGACGTAACTTTGCTCCCGCGATCCTCGGTCGAGAGCGTCGGCGTTGATGCCGCGATTGGCGAAGAATACGAACTTACGGCCTTCGACGGAACCACCTCTGTCTCACGCGCGGTCAACATACACCTTTTGTTCCTTGGCCGCACGTTCCGAGGACGGTTTCTAACGATGGATAGCGGCTTTGGCGTCTTGGGGCGCGACATACTCAACCATCTGTCGATTTTGCATAGTGGGCCGATGCTTGAGTGGAGCGTACTTCACTTAAGGGGTAAATAAAGGCGCCACTCCAGCGACTATGGCATTGCCTTTCGTGGCGGGTTATAATCGCGCCAATCGTACATGGCGGCATCGGCACGTTCATTTTCTGGCCATGATGAATCTCGCGCAGACAAACCGGGCAAAAGCTCGCACGGTCGCTCGCTGGCGGCCGGCGTGGATCGCCATTGCCGCCACCGCGGTCGCCGCGGGCGGTGGATGGTCTATTCGCGACCTGCTGTGGCCGGCCGCTCACACTCAACTCGTCGTCGAACGCG
>DASVGM010000067.1:0-5975 GCA_036379555.1 Pirellulales bacterium
GATCGGCCTTCATCGAGCGAATCACGGCCAGATCATCGGCATGGCGGGCGATGTGTGGAAACAGCTCGCTGACCGGCAAGCCCGACTCACCATGTTGTTTGAAGAACCAGGGGCATTTCAGCCATTGGCGCGCGCCATTGGCCGTGGGGTTTTTTGATTCGTGGAAAGGTTTGCCATCGAGCCGATCGAGAGCGGGCTTGGGATCGAACGAATCGACGTGTGAGACGCCGCCGTCCATGAAACAGAAGATGACGCGTTTTGCCCGTGGTAAAAAATGGGGCGCCGGCGTTTCACCTGCCGCGCCGGCCGGCGCTGTTCGCGGCATGAGGCCCGCCAACGCGATAAGTCCAAAGCCATTGGCCGCCGTCGCCAATGCTTGCCGGCGCGTGACCGGCAGGGGCGCGCGACCCGGACAGCAAGGTTTTGTTTGGCGCGAATCGGCGATCATAGACACAGTATATCGCCTACATACGGTGTTGTCGCCATATTCGCACCTGAGCTAGAGGGAAATCCGCTCGAAGCGGCTGTTCATTTCGTTCGTCTTTAAGAACGCATCGATTTTTCGAGCGACCTTCTTTTCGGGCTGTTCGCCAGGATCAGTGCAGCACAAGATACCCGCATGACTTGCATTTTCGCGGTGCAAGCGACGGTAGTCTTTACGATTCATCGTCAGAACGATGCGCTGCTGGCTCGCCGCCAGTTGAAGAACCAAGTCGTCCGGCATTGCATCACCTGACTTTGAAGCATTGACTTGCCTCACGGTTACCACATCGTAACCGAGCCGTCGCAGCGCGTTTACGATCCCCGCCGGAAAGTGTTCGTCAGCGAGCAAACGCGCCATGTTCTACGCGCCGTCGTTTTCGGTGATTTCAGCTTCGATCTCCGCAAGATGGGCGCCAACATAGCGCCAGGCGGCTTCCAGGTCGGCGGCGGTCAACGCAGGATAAGCACGCAGGAGATTCTCATCTGACCTACCTACTCGCCGTCCGACTTCCAACCCCCATATCGGCAATCGCGTACCGCGGATCCGCGCGCTGCCGCCGCAAATCCCCGGTGTCGAAACGATTCTGGGGCCGTCCGCAGCCGTTACGCCTGTCAAATACAGACTTTCCGGTTGAGGGCTCTCAGCCCGCTCGTTCTTGCTTCCGCCTTCGCGTAATTGGCCCATCTCGTATTGCTCAAAAGCTAGCCCACTCGATCATTCTACCATTTTTACGCGTGCCACACCAATCCAAAGACGCCATGCCCTGGAGCCGAAAAGCCAAAAAAGCGAGACACTCCGCCGCGCGTCAAACGGTGCGAGATGTACGTTAGGGCCGCGCTCGCGCGCTGGGCCACCCGCCCAGCGGCACTTGTCCACAAACGACCCGAATTGCTAGGCTAAACGCAATCGCCTGTGCAACACCATTGGAGCATTTCCTTGAAACTCGACCAAACCATTCGCAGCGCTATCGACCAGGGGCTGGTCATACCGGCGTGCCCTCTGGCGCTCGATGCCGATCGACGTTGGAACCAGCGCCGGCAACGCGCGCTTTTGCGTTACTATCTGGACGCCGGCGCCGGCGGACTGGCCGTCGGCGTGCATACCACGCAATTCGCCATTCGCGACCCGCGATATGGATTGCTCCGCCCGTTGCTCGAATTCGCCGCCAGCGAAATCAAAAAATGCCGGCGGCCGGTCGTCGCCGTGGCGGGCGTGTGCGGCACGACCGAGCAGGCGCTGGCCGAAGCCGGCCTGGCGCGCGAGTGCGGTTATCATGCCGGCTTGCTCAACCTTTCGGCGCTCGTTTCCGCCTCCGACGATGAGTTGACGCGGCATTGCCAAAGCGTGTCCGAGGTGTTGCCGCTGTTCGGCTTTTATCTCAATCCGGACATCGGCGGTCGGCCGTTGGGCCTCGCTTTCTGGCGAAAGTTTTGCCAAATTGAGAACGTCGTGGCCATTAAGATCGCGCCGTTCAATCGCTATCAAACGCTCGACGTGGTACGGGCCGTGGTCGAAGCCGGCCGCGACGATATCGCCCTCTATACCGGCAACGACGACAATATCGTGGCCGACCTGATCTCGCCGTTTGTGTTTGAACATCAGGGCCGGCGCGTCGAGCGGCGGATTGTCGGCGGCTTGCTTGGACAATGGGCGGTCGGCACACGCGCCGCGGTGGCGATGTTGCAGGAATGCCATCGCGCCGCCGGCGGCGAAAACGTACTCACGAAACTGCTGCGGCGCAACGTCGAGCTAACCGACATCAATGCCGCCTTGTTTGACGCGGCGAACGATTTTGCCGGCTGCGTTCCCGGCATTCACGAAGCGCTGCGCCGCCAAGGCTTGTTGGAGGGAACCTGGTGTCTCGATCCGCGCCAGGCGTTAAGCCCGGGCCAAGGCGAGGAAATCGACCGCGTCTTACGTCTTTATCCCGACTTTTTCGACGACGCTTTTGTGCGCGAGCGATGCGACGAGTGGCTGAGCGACTGACCTCTACCAATCGCATGACTCCCTTACCGCTGACGGACGATGACGCGCTGGCTTTACTGAGCCGCCACCAGCAGCGCCGTCACCAGCGAGTACCAACGCTGAGCGTCATCAGCGGATGTGGCGACCAGGCGGAGCGGCTCGTTGGCCGCTGGGTGCGGAGCGAACAACGCTCCGCGTACCGGCTCGTCGCGTGCGAGCCGGCCGGCACGCTTTGGCTGTGGTTCGTCGCGTTGGTCGAATCGCTACCGGTCGTCACGGCGGCGTGGGACTGGCTGGCCCGGCGGGCCGACGATGATCCGCGGACGTTGCCGGGCCGCTTGGCGGCGCGCTCGCCCGAAGAACGCGCCATGTTTCTCGACCGTGTTCTCGGCGGTCGCAACGCCACCCCCGCCGACAAGATGTGTCGCGCCATCATCGAATCTGCTTGCCAGGTCGGTCAAACGACGGAGCCGCTCGAACATCGCTTGCATCAAGCCTGCGGTGGCGATGCGCTGCTCGCCGTGTCGGGCATCGTGGCGCTCGTCGGCGACGAGCGACTGCCGATTCTGCAAACGCCAGCGGCGCTGCTTGGCTCGGCGGAATTGCCCACGCTTTTCACCCAGGCGCTTTCTCTTGTGTCGGCGGCGCCGGCGCTGCCGATCGTCGTTTTGGTCGGCGCTGAACCGATCGCCGAGTATTTGACGGCCACGCCCGAATGCCGCGCCTTGGCGTTGGTGCGCGAGGGACTCATTCGGCTCCGTCAGCCGGCGGCGCCGATCGTGGTTAAGCGGCCATTGGACGATGACGACGCCCGCAGCGCTGCCGAGCGTTATCTGTTTGAGCGTTTGCAGGCGCATCCGGAAACGGCGGGGTTGTTTGAACTGAACGGCATGCTCGACCTGGGCGGCGGTCGCCGCGCGTTGGAGGTTGATTTGTTGGCCCGCGGCGCGCGAGTCGCCGTCGAGATCGACGGCTATTATCATTTCACCGATTGGGACGCCTATCGCCGCGATCGCGACAAGGACTTCTCATTGCAGCTTGCCGGCTACCTGGTCGTGCGTTGCCTGGCCGACGACGTGGCCGGCCGCTTGGAAGATATTTTAGAAACCATTCTCGTCGCCCTGCGGCGGTCGCCGCCGGACACGCGCCGCTGACGTGTTTGTTGAAGATGCCCTCGGCTTGCCCGAGGGAGTTTTCACGTTGGCAGTTTACACCGGGCATTTACCACCCATCTCCGATTTTCCGCCGTTAAGCCGCCTTCGGCGGCTTAACGGCGGAAAATCGGGGGCTTGGGGAAGGCCGCCGGTGTAGACTGCCAACGGGAATCTCCACCCGGCAAGCGGGTGGCATCAACGGTCCAACGCCGCCACGACGAAACGAAGTAACAACGGTCAACCCTTCATTTTGCGATTTGGGACGGTGCCCACCGAAGAATAATTCGGGTGAACCGATCGGCTTGACATGAGGCTCACAAACGACCCTGTTGCATCGCCCCTTACACGCGCCCTAGAATCAAATCGCCTGCTGGATGGCGTTTAAGAGAGAAAGCGAGTTTGATTTGGCTGACGCGGCGAAAATTCACATCATCGGTATTGGCGACGACGGACTAGAGGGAATCACCGGCGCCGCGCGGCAACTCATCGAGCGGGCCGAACTTTTGATCGGCCCTGACTATACCCTGGCACGCCTGCCGACGCTGCCAGCCGAACGCATCGTGGTGGGCGCCAATCTCGATGACGTGGTGGAACGCCTCTCGCATGCTACGGGCAAACGCGCGGCGGTGCTTGTTTCCGGCGATCCGCTGTTTTATGGCATGGCTCGCTACCTTTGCGAAAAACTGGGCAAAGATCGTTTCGACGTGGTGCCGCATGTCAGCAGCATGCAGCTTGCCTTTGCCCGAGTTAAGGAAAGTTGGGAAGAAGCTTATCTTACCAACCTGGCCAACCATTCGCTGGAGCACGTGATCGAAAAGATTCGCACGGCGGAAAAGGTCGGCCTGTTCACCACCGAAACCCACACGCCCGCGGCGGTGGCCCGCGCGCTGTTGGCGCGGCACATTGATTACTTCAACGCCTATGTCTGCGAAAACCTCGGCTCGCCTGACGAACGCGTCACGCAGGGTTCGCTTGAGGAGTTGGCCGAACAGGAATTTTCGCCGCTGAACGTGATGGTGCTCGCGCGCAGGGCCGGGGCGCCCGATCGCCCCAGCGACCGCGCCGGACGGCGAGTGTTTGGCAATCCCGACGACGTTTTTCTGCAAACCAAGCCCAAAAAAGGACTGCTCACGCCCTCGGAAGTCCGTTCGATCGCTCTGGCGGAGCTTGACCTGGGACCGACCAGCACCGTTTGGGACATTGGGGCGGGCAGCGGTTCGGTCGCCATTGAAGCGGCGCAATTGGCCTCCGGCGGCATGACCTACGCCATTGAGATGGACGCGGAAGATTATGGCCTCATCCGCGAAAACTCACAGCGTTTCGGCTTAACCAACCTGGTGGCCGTTCACGGCCGAGCGCCTGATGCCTGGAATGGGTTGCCCGCCCCCGATAGCGTCTTCTTGGGGGGCAGCGGTCGCGAAATCAGCCAGCTTTGCGATTTGGCCTACGAGCGGTTGCGGGCTGGCGGCCGGCTGGTGGCGAACGTGGGCAGCATTGAGAATCTGGCGGAAGTTCACGCGGCGTTGCACCGTCGCGTGCCCGACGTGAAAGTTTGGATGATCAACGTCGCCCGCGGCACGCACCAGCTTGAGCGCGTGCGTTTCGACGCCTTGCCGCCCACCTTCTTGCTCTCCGTCGTCAAGCCGGCCTCGTAATTGATGTTCTTGGAACGCGGCGAGACAAGGAGACAAGGGGACAAGGGGACAAGGAGACAAGGGGACAAGGGGACAAGGGGACAAGGGGAGGGCATCGGCTCCGCCTGCGGCGTTTTGCGTTTGCATTTTGCGTTTTCACTGAACCCTGAACCCTGAACCCTCGGAACGGCATGGAATCCGTTCCCTACAGCCCCCTGACCCTACGCCGCTCTTCCCCGGCGCGGTAAAATCCATTCCGCATTCATACCGGTTATCCGCATTATCTTCAGCGTTTGGGTTAAGCAATGAACATTCTGGTGATTGGCAACGGCGGGCGAGAACACGCCCTGGCCTGGAAAATCGCGCAAAGTACGCGCGTCGAGCGTGTGTTTGTCGCGCCGGGAAACGCCGGCACCGCCCTCGACGTCGAAAACGTCGATCTGCCGGCGACCGACTTCCCTAAGCTCATCAAATTCGCCCGTGAGAACAAAGTGGAACTGACGGTGGTTGGCGCCGAGCAGCCGCTCACCGCCGGCATTGTCGATGCTTTCGCCGAGGCGAAGCTGCGCGCGTTCGGCCCCGGCAAGTCGGCGGCCGAGTTAGAAGGAAGTAAGGTGTTTTGCAAAAACCTGCTGCGCCACGCCGACGTGCCCACCGCCGATTATCGCGTGTTCCGCTCCGCTGAACGCGCCGTCACGTTCTTGTCCGAACGCGACGACGTGCCCGTCGTCGTCAAGG
>DASVGM010000068.1:0-17116 GCA_036379555.1 Pirellulales bacterium
AATCCGCCGTAGATTGTTGGTCCAACGGAGATTGTAGATATCCTGCTCGGTCGTGGCGATTTCGACCAACCAATCGAGCGCCTGCCGCGCCTGCTGCTGCCGCACGTCAGCCGGCACCAACCGTTTGCCCGCCTTGTCCAACAGTCGATTGAGTTGAAACTCCAAGCCCGCCGCATCGACCGGCCGAAAAATGACCGTCGTAAGCGGCGTGCGCCGCGCCAGTCGGCGCGCGGCATCGAGATCGTCGCTGGAGGCGATAATGCCGATGGGCAGTCGGGCGGTGCGGTTATCGCGCCGCAATCGCTGCAAAAGTTCACCGGAGGTCGGCGCCGCCAGGGTGAAATCAAGCAGGGCGAGCACATAGTCGGGCGAGCCGATGGCCTGGACCACCACGTCGCGTTGGTTGGTGGCGGCGTCGGTTTCATAACCCAGCGCCGCCAGCAAGCCCGCCTGCTGCTCGACCTCGGCGCTGCGCGCATCGGCCACGATGGCGCGCGGCGCGGCGAACGAACCCGCGAAAAAACCGAGCGCCTCGATCACGGCGCTGGAGCCGGGAAAAGGCTCCTTGGGTTTTAGCCCCATAATGGCGGCCAGCGCCGTGTAACGCAAACGCCGATCGCCGCTTTGCGCCGCGGCGACCAACGAGCTGGGCCGCGGCTGCCAGCGGAAGAGCACGTCGCGCTTGGTGATCTTGCCCAACGCCCGTGCCACGGCGGCCGCGGCCACGGTGTGATCGTTGGCCAGCGTATAGCCCAGCACGGCGTCCAGCACCTCCACGTCTTCCGCTTCTAACTGGGCCGCGACGGAACCGGGACCGGCGGGCGGCGGCTGATCGATGTCTTGGCGATACGCCTCGGCCTCCACGCGCGCCGCCAGCGAGAGCAAGACCGCCTCGCGGTGTCGCGGCGCCAGCTTCACCGCGTCGCCGGCCAAGCTGGCCGCCCGATCGAGATGCAACGCTATTGGCGGCGACAACTCATATTCCAACGTCGATTTTTCTTCGTTCCAGCGCCACTCGATCAGGGGCGAAGCTTCCCAATCAGGCTCCGCCAGCGCTTGGGCATAGCCCGACTTGGCTTTCGTGAGCAGCGTCGCGACGGCCTCATCGCGCGCCGGCACGCGGCCGATGACGGCTACCAGCGCCTCTTTGGCCGCCGCTTGAACCTCTTCCGGAGAGCTTTTGAGTAGCGCCGGCGCGAATAGATCCAAAGCGGTCAACGACTGCCCCAACTCCGCCAGCGCGCGGCAGGCTTCGGCTCGCAGCGGGGCCAGGTTCGACCGCAAAATCGCTGTCAGCGGGCCGGGCGCCTCGCGGCCAAACTGCACCAACGCCGTGCGAATCGCGGCGTATTCCGCGTGGCGCGCCGGATCTTTCCACGCCGCTGCCAACGCCTGGATCGCGGCTTCGCGGCCCGACAGCAACCGTAACCGCGCCCCGCGCCGCACGGCGGGCGAAGCATCGCTCAGTCGGCTGATCAAATCCGCCAGATGTTTGGGGTCGCGCGCGTGCCGATCGGCGGCATTCATGGCGGCGTCGGAAATGGGCCGCCCCTCCGGCTGCAATTCCGGCAGCAAGGCAAAACGCAAGAAAAGGGCGGAGCCAAACTTATCGACGAGCTTCACCCAATCCTCATCGCCGGGCTTGGCTTTGTCCAACTTTTGCAGCAAGAGATAAGCGTCATCGACGGCGCGCAGGTTAAGCAAAACGTCGATTGCCCCCAGCAACTCTTCGGGCGTCGTCGGGTTGGTGGCCAACAGCGCTTTGACCGCCGGATCGCTGCTCGGTTGCAGCACACGCGGTTCTTGCGCATACGCCGGCAGTGCGCTCAAAGCGATAAGCAGCGCGACGGTTAAACCGATGCTGGCTGACAAGGAGACAAGGAGACAAGGAGACAAGGAGAATGCGCGGCGTCCTCCTCCCCTTGTCTCCTTGTCCCCTTGTCTCCTTGTCTTGCTTGCGGTAGAGCAGACCTCCGCACTATCAACGGCATCCCAATCAAGCCAGTGCCAAATCATAACCCGAGCCTCCCGCGCCAAGCGGCAACCTGGCGTTCAACTTCGGCGGGCGCCGTGGAACCAAAACTGACGAAAGCCTCGACGGCGCGCCGAGCGCCGAGAACTTCGCGAACGGACGAATCCAGCGCCGGGTGAGCGCGAGCGAATTCCTCCGCCGGTAAGTCGGCCAAAGCCACGCCGCGATCGAGCCCTTGCCGCACCAGTTTGCCCACCGCCTCATGGGCGGTGCGCTGCGGCACCCCGCGCTTGATCGCCCATTCCATCAGGGTGGTCGCGTCGAGATGCCCTTCGTCGAGCCGCGCGGCGATCACCTCGCGATTCAGCCTGGTCTGGCTCACCAGCGGCGCCGCCAGCCGCAAGCAACTTTGCACCGTATCGAACGAATCGAACAGCGGCTCCTTGTCTTCTTGCAGGTCGCGATTGTAAGCCAGCGGCAAACCCTTGGTCAGCACGAACAACCGCGTCGCGTTGCCCACCACGCGGGCCGTCTTGCCGCGAATCAACTCCAGCACGTCGGGGTTGATCTTTTGCGGCATGATCGACGAACCGGTGCAAAACGCTTGCGGCAACTCGATAAACCCAAACTCCGTCGTCGACCAGAGAATCCATTCCTCGGCCCAGGTGCTGAGATGCACCGCGATCAGCGCCAACGCCGAGACAAACTCCACCACAAAATCGCGGTCGCTCGAAGCATCGAGGCTGTTGGTCGCCAACCCTTCAAAGCCGAGCCGCCGGGCCACGTCTTCGCGGTCGATCGGCAGGGTGGTGCCGGCCAACGCGGCGGTGCCCAGGCTGAGCACGTTGGTTCGCCGCCGGCTGTCCGCCAAACGCCCGCGGTCGCGCTCGAACTTCTCACAATACGCCAGCCAATAATGCGCGGCCAGCACCGGCTGGGCGCGACGCAAATGCGTGTAGCCGGGCACAATGGCATCGCGGTCAGCCTCGCAGCGCGCCACGAACGCCTTTTGCAGTTCCAGCAGGTCCGCTGAAATGCCGTCAATGGAGTCGCGCACCCACAGTCTCAGATCGGTCGAAACCTGGTCATTGCGGCTGCGGCCGGTGTGCAGTTTGCGGCCCACGTCGCCCAAGCGGTCGACCAAGGCCCGCTCAATGTGCATGTGGATGTCTTCCAGCGAAACGGAGAAGACAAAATCGCCGCGTTCAATTTCCAGGCGGATGTTTTCCAGATGTCGTTCAATTTGGCGGCATTCGTCCGCGCTCAACAAGCCGACTTGGGCGAGCATTTGAGCGTGAGCGATGGAAGCGCGGATGTCGTGCGCATAGAGGCGGCGATCAAAGCTCACACTTTCGGTGAACTTCTCCACACGGCGATCCGTCGCCTCAGCAAAAACGCCTCCCCAGGGCTTCTCGGCCACCAAAACCTCGCCAAACGGCTTGCAAACAAATTGGTCATAATCACTTCAAGCTATTAACTCTAAATGGCTTACGGCGATTTGTCAAATTGCATTGCGCACCGGCCCGTCGCCGACTTCATGAGAAGTCGGGCCGTGGTAGCAGGAGGCTACGACCAGGTTTCTTACGAGCTGTCCTTCCGATCCACGGCGCCCTGAATGATGAAAACCAGGGCTAGTGTCGGAGCAATTCTGCTACACCGTGTGCGCCGCCCCTGCCGGGGCCGGTGAATAATCCGGGCTAGCGCCTTGTCGTTGACAAGATGGTCGTCATCGTTGACAGAAACAAAAAATGCGACATTGTTTTTCGCGACGTTACCTCTTTGACTGCTTGCACTTGTGCGCCGCCGCCGCGCCGACGCGGCCGCACCCCCGCAATAACAAACATGGGGGGTAAGGGTGTCTGCCGCATCGTGTCGGCGTGGTGGCCGCTCCGTATGTATTCCGAATTGTCAAAGAACGAACAGCAGACTTTATCGTCTGCCGCCGCCCGCATTCTGTTTTTCTACCGCGCGGTTGGCTTGGAGGGTTTTTTTGCGCGCCACGCCTGACACTGACTTTTTGGTGGTGGCCAACGGCCTCGCCACGGCGCTGGTGTGAAGCGAAGACGATGTCGTTTTGCAGTTTCCGTAATGCTCCGGAGTCGCGTCAAAAACAACCATAATGAGTGGTGCTAATCAAAAATCCCGCATTTTTGCGGGCGGTGCAAATTTGCACCGCCCATGTTCAGGTTTCCTCTGGATTCTGTCTTTCTACCGACTCACGCCAGACCGCGGCCTCGCGGCCGGCAAGCTCGTCGAGAAACGTGTCATCTATGCGGTTTTCGTGTCATCTATGTGTCATCTATGCGGTTTTGATAGGTTCCGACTCGTGCGCGCTCAATAAAATCCAATTTCAGGCGGCGCCGCGGCCGAACACTTCGCTTGGCATCGTGCGACCGGCTTCGCCACCGAGCACGACGAGTTTGCCCGGCGAGTCGCACACCCCTTCGCTGCCCAACAAAAGCGCCGCCAGATCGGCATCAAGGGGTCTTCCATATACTGCCACGCGGGCAGGAATGAGGCGTACTTACGCGCTCAAGTAGGATGGCCTTCGCAGGCCGTCACCCTGACTGGTGACGGGCCAGGAGGCCCATCCTCCGGTGGCGCCGATTGTCTCATCGCAGCCCGCGTGCAGCATAAACTCGTCGCTGGTTTTCTCCTTTGGCGTGAAAGGTTGTAGCACTCCCCGCATTCTGGCGCGCGACTGGCTTGGCATGTTTTCCGTGCGCACCGTCGCGCAGAGGCGTTCTTTTGCCTAAACCGTGTCTTGTGAATGGCTTGCAGCATTTTTAGTCGATTTTCTGGTTTGTAAATCGTAGGCAATCGCGGCCGGCGGTGGCGCGTCACGGCACGCCGGTTACACCCCCCGTATGGAAAAAACTGGACGATGGGTGGCTTGCCGATGATGCGCGGTTACAGGGGATGGCAACGATTTTTGAGGAACGCGTGGGAGAGCGAGACGGATAAGTCACTCCTCTATTTGACGTTTGCTTGGGTAGCGCACGTAACGTGGACAACGCCCCGGCGACGGTATAGGACGAGTGTCTTTAGTCGCTCCGCTCGCCGTCGAATAGTTCCACGGCACCCGTAGGGTGGGCATTGCCCACCATGAGCATCAAACAATTTCCCATTTGCGACACACCCTAATTGGACAGCGCCACTTTCGGACGAAAGGCGGGCATAAATGACGCAGGCGTGGCGATGTCCAAGACCCCATCCGCCGTGTGAATAATGTCACGAGATGAAGCGGCAACCCGCCATGAAGCGCCGACGGCGCAAGATGCCCTCGGCTTGCCCGAGGGAGTTTCGCGTTGGCCGTCTACAAACGCGGCCTGCCCTACACTCCCGACTTTGCCCCGCTTGGCCGCCTTTGGCGGCCAAGCGGGGCAAAGTCGGGGAGAAGACTTGGACAACGCCTGGTGTAGACAACCAACGCGAATCTCCACCCGGCGAGCGGGTGGCATCAAAGCTTAATCTAGTATTGACCAAAGTGGCGCTGTCCACCCCAACCGCCACGCCGGCCGGGCAACCGCCGTCGTAGACGGCGAAGGTGGGCAATGCCCACCCTACGCCCTATTCACCGCCCAGCGGTGGCGGGCACGGTCGATCAGGTCGAACATTTTTTAGTCATTGATTGTCAGTGGGCGCTGAAAGGAGACCAGCGCGAGGCGCTTCAAAGGAGACCAGTTGGACTAAGCAGCCGTGAGTGGTTTCGCTGGATGGTTTGGCATTCCAAACCACCCCAGCGAGATGACTCATGGCGAACCAACTGGCAATGGATAAAGTTCAGGCAATCAAGGGTTTAGAAGAGGCGGGGCTGTCAGAGCGGCAGATCGCCGCCACGCTATCGATCAGCCGAAAGGCCGTCCGGCGGCATTTGGGCCGTGGAAGCCCAAAGGATACCAAAGCGCCCACCGGCAAAGCGCCCACCGGGTCGGACGATTCAAAAGATACCAAAGCGCCCACCGGGTCGGCGGTGCCCGAGGAGGCGTCCGCGGCGGCACCGGAAACGACCGGCACGGCCACGTCGCGCAGCCTGTGTGAAGGGTTTCGACAGGTGATCTCGGCCAAGCTCGAACAGGGCCTCACGGCGCAGCGCGTCTTTCAAGACCTGCGCGACGAACACGGCTTCACCGGCAAGTACCACTCGGTGCGTCGTTACGTGCGTCGCTTGAGCGCGCGGAGCGAGCTGCCGTTTCGTCGCATTGAGGTGGCGCCGGGCGAGGAGATGCAAGTCGATTACGGCAGCGGCGCGCGCTGTCAAGACGGCGAGGGGAAATGGCACAAGTCGCACGTGTTCCGCCTGGTGCTGAGCCATTCGCGGAAGGGTTACAGCGAAGCCGTGCGCAGACTGACCACGGAGTCGTTCATTCGCTCGTTGGAGAACGCCTTTTGGGCCTTGGCCAGCGGCTCATGATTTGGCCGCCTTTCGCTTAACCTTCTTTTTCACCGGGCGACGCTTGGCGGGCCGGTCATTCGTCGCGGGGCCGGCAAGCTCGGCTTCGATTTCGTCGATACTGGGAAGGCTCGATTCAAACTCGCGCGGCAAGACGCGCGTCAGCTCGTATTCGCTCACGCCAATCGGTTGCGTCATGCCGCGCAAAGCGTATTCGGCCACCACGCGGTTGCGGTCCTGACAGAGAATCAGCCCGACGGTCGGCGAATCGGTGGCGTGACGGAGTTGATCGTCGATCGCGCCGAGATAGAGATTCATTTTGCCCGCGTATTCCGCCTTAAAGGCCCCAGTCTTCAGGTCGATCACGACAAACGAGCGAAGCTTGAGGTGGTAGAACAACAGGTCGATCGAGAATTCCTCGTCGCCGATGGTGATGCGGTATTGACGGCCCACGAAGGCAAAACCCTGGCCGAGCTCCAGCAGGAATCGTTCGACGTGTAGCAAGAGACTCAATTCCAACTCGCGTTCGCGAAACGGTTCAGACAGCGTGAGGAAATCGAAAATGTACGGATCTTTGAGCGTTTGTTGAGCCAGGTCCGATTGCGGGCCGGGGAGCAGGCGGTCGAAGTTGGTGATCGCTTTGCCTTGGCGGGAATGCGCACCGCTTTTGATCATCATCGTCAGCACGTTGCGGCTCCAGCCGTTGGCCAACGTCTGCTCCATGTACCAAACGCGGTGGGCCAGGTCTTTGACCTTTTCCAGCAACACCGCGTGATGGCCCCACGGAATCAGCCAGAGCAGCGAATTCAATGGTTTTGCCACAGCTTGCGGCAAAATCTCGTCCGGCACTTTTGCCACAGCTTGTGGCAAAAGTACCACATGCTGAGGGTAAGCGCGAAAGAAGGCAATCATACGTCCAAGGTTTCGTTCCGAAAAACCCCTCAAATCAGGCAGGTCATTCCGCAGATCATCTGCGAGCCGCCGAATGACCCGCGTTCCATAGCCCTCACCCACTTGCCGCTCGTGCATCATTCGCCCGATGTCCCAATAAAGCCGCACCATTTCAGCATTCACCGAGAGCATGGCGCGCGTCTGCGCCTGCCCGATGCGCGACTTGATCTCCTTGAACAGGCCCGCGTAGCCCGCCAGCGCGTGCGGCTTTTTCTTGCTCACGGTTTCTCCTTCAACAACTCTTTGATCTCACGCATAAACTCCACGATGCGCAACTCTTTTTGCAAGATGTCTTCCACAAGCTGTTCGGGCGGCAGGTGCTGGAAGTCGTCGGCCGCGTTTGGGTTTTTTAGGTCGAGATTGCAGTTGTTCTCCAATATCTTTTCGACCGGCACGCGCCAGGCGCGCTCGGTTTCCTTGCGCTGCGGCCACCAGGCCAGGCACTCGGCGAGTTCTTCGTATTGCAAGGGCGCCGTCTTGGTATAGTTCTTTCGCCCTGCGGGCAACGGCTGCTCGTAATACCAGACATGCTCGGTCGGCCCCGTGCGGCCGCTGTCTTTAATTTCGGTCAGCCGTTGCGCCAGGCTGTTGGCTTTGACGATCTGGGGCGATTCCAGCCCGTGCAAAAGCAGGTTCATCTGACAGAGATGGCCGAGGGTATGGATTTCTTCGGTGGAGTCAAAATGGATGCCGCCGACCTTGTTGGTCACGTCGCGCATCAGGTAGCCGCTTTCCATGCGGTTGGTGACGCCCGAAAAGACGGAGGCCACGACGTCGCGACGGTCGTCGCCATTGCTTCCTTGCAGGCCGCGCAAATAGGCGATGAGGCCCGGCGCCTTTTTGCCGTCGGGCCGCTTGACTTCTTCATGGTTGACGAAGGCCCGCAGCGCGTCGCCGCTGATGCCGTCTTCCTGCGCCGCCCAATCGCGCCAGCGGTAGGGCGGATCGATCACCGGGCGATACTTTTCGCGTTTCATTCGCGAGCGTTCTTCGCGGATGGCCTCATGATCGTCGAGAAATTCCAGGAAGAGCAGCCAGGTGAGCATCGGCAGGCGATCGAGGTCGCCGTTGAGGCCCTTGTCTTTGCGCATGATGTCGCGCGCCGATTTAACCAGGCTGCCAAGCCGCTGGGCCGTCGTGAGGGGTTGGGCGGTTTTTTTTGGCGCGCGGCCGTTGGCGGCGGCGGAGGTCTTGGTGCGTTTCGGTGTTTTAGCGCGTGCCATGAGGTGCCCCTGTGTAAAATCGCAAACAGTGGTTACAGGTTTCCGCCGCGATCGGGGCTTGTCCCCGTCGAGCGCTGATTGGACGGCTAAAGGTAAGCTCTGATGCCTCCGGCTCGCCCGGAGGAGACTCACGTTGGCTATCTACATCAGGCATTGCCCGCGCCCTCTTCGCCGATTTTGCCCCGCTTGGCCGCCTGCGGCGGCCAAGCGGGGCAAAATCGGGCTTGTCGGGGAAGCCGCGTTTGTAGACGGCCAACGTGAAACTCCCTCGGGCAAGCCGAGGGCATCTTCCGCAAGCGCCGCTGAATGTCGAGTCGCCGCTTATACTCGTGACATTAGGGGCAAGCCCGGCGGATCGCAACACATGACAACGCCCTTTCAGAGCCACGGATCTGACCAAAATCGACTTCATGCCGCGTACAGCAGTTCCTGCAATTCGTTAAAAACCTCGACCAACTTCTCCGTGCCGCCGAACGCTTCTGCGATCTCCTTCAGGTTGCCATGCCGCGAAATGGGCGGCACCTCGAACACGTCGGGTATCGTAAACTGCGCCGCGCCGTGCTCGGCGTATTTGTCGAGCAACTCGTTGATGATCGCGCGGGCGTCGGCGTTAAAGCGGTCAAAAAAATCTCGCTGCTCTTTCCGCAGCCGCTCCGCCCGCTCGCGGCGGGTCCGTAGCGGAGCATTGTAAGCGACGTGGCAAAGAAGGTCGAATGGGTCGGCCTCCGGCTGACCCGCTGCCGCCGCCAACTCATTGAAGTCGATGCCGCGCTCCTGGAGCAACTCGACCACGGCCGAACGCTGCTCGAAATCCGACCATTGGCGGCGCAGATCGTCGGCGTCGGTATAGAGCGTGCGCACCGTGTCCGCCACGTATTGCGAGATTTGCACCGTGCGGAGCTTGCCGCCATCGGTGTCGAGATCGTAAGTCACCTCGGTGTCAATCTCCACCTTGCCGCCGCGCACATAAAACTTGCGCGGCTCGCGCTGCTCGTCGTCGAATTGCGGCTTGCGTTGGTCGCCCCGCGTGTTCCAACCCGCCGACCAAAGCTTCCAGCATATCTGAAAAGCGACAGCCGTTTTACCCGTGCCGGTGGCCAAGGTTAAGAGCACGCGCCGCCGGCCCGTCAGGATGGCCTCAATGGCGCGGTCGATGGCGACGCGCTGATAGTAACGCGGAACCATTTGCGGATCGTGGAAGTCGGGCACGAGCCGGGCGTTGGCCACCGCCCCGGTGAGGCCCTGCCCTTGCTGATAGCGGAACCAATGCTCGTCGGGCGAAGGAAAGCGGTCGATCTCGCGTTCTTGGCCAGTGAAGAAGTCGTGCTCGATGATCTCTCGCCCATTGGTGGCATAGGCGAACTTCAGGCCGAGAATGTCGGCGTAGTCTTTGGCTTCTTGCAGGCCGTCGCCCTCCGGGCGGCGGTCGGATTTGGCTTCGACCACGGCCAACGTGCTGTCGCGGCTGTAGCGCAGTAAAAAGTCGGTGAACTTGCGTTTTAGCCGGCGCGGTTTGCCCGCCGGCGCCACGATGCGACCATCGGTGAAGTACGTTTGCTCGCTAAAGAAGTGCTTGCCGCCATCCCAGCCGGCGCTCTCAAGACGCGGGCGGACCAGCGTGCGGCAAGTGTCGGCTTCATTCATAGGATGTCCGCGGTGCCTTCGCGCTGGGTGCCCAAGAGTTCAATGCATCGATATCATTCTGGATTATTCTGGCCGCAAAATGACCGCGGTGCAAGCGAGGCGACAATTCCTGACACGCCGGAGGGAAACATTCAATCTGATCTATTACGGCGGCCTCACCCAGGAACAAGCCGCCGAGGCGTTGGTCGTCGCGGTACTTACGGCAAAACGACGCTGGCGCGATGCCCGGCTGGCACTGTCGGATGAACGACGAATCACGGCTTGAAGAATTGCTCGACGAGTGGGAAGAGGCGTGCCAGCAAGGCGTGGAGCCGGCGCCCGAAACACACAAAGGTGTCAGGAACCGTTTCTACGAACGGTACCTGACACCTTGTTTGCCCACCTTGTTTGCCCCCTTGTTTGCCCTCTTTTGCCCCCCGACCTTGGCCGAAGAAGACGTGACTTCGCCGACGCAGCAAGGCACGACGACTTGGCCGGAACTCGACGCCCAGGGCTCCGTGATTGACATGAATCGCAAATGAAGACACCCAGCCTTTTGAACGCGCGCGAGAGAATCGATCGGACAGCAGGCGAATCGAGCACGAAACGTCAAGAAAACACGGCCGGAATCGGCTCAATGGAAAGCACTTGCGAGAAGAATATGCGAGAGGGAGTGAAATCGCCTCGTCGGCGCGCGGTATGGCGGCAATGCCCAATCTGTTGTCGCGCCGGAGGCAGCGCGGTTAGTCAAAAGCGCGCCGGCTGAAAGCGGTCCCTTGGAACCACTGCTTGCCCGATTGACTGGCACGCGCCGCCATGTCGCCGTAATATTTGTTGATGAGCTTGAGCAGTGTCTTTTTTTGGTTTGCGGCCTGCATTTTCTTCGCCATTGGCCCGCGTACTCCATCAAGGGTTCAAGGTCGCTATTCTATCAAGCCGCGGAGCGTGCGGAGATTGATGACGTCGAGTTCCTCGCCGGCGGACGTGCCTTTGGGGGTTTCCAGATACATTGGCACGCGCTCAAAACGAGCGTCGTTGAGCAGGTGGCGGAAAGGCTCCAGTCCGAGATGCCCCTGGCCAATGTGCGCGTGCCGATCGACGCGCGAGCCTAACTCGCGTTTGCTGTCGTTGAGATGAAACGCCTTGACCTGCTCCAGGCCCACGATGGCGGCTAGGTGTTTCATGGTGGCCCGATATTGCCGGACGGTGGCCAAAGGATAGCCGGCGGCGAAAATGTGGCAGGTATCGACGCACACGCCCAGACGCTCGGGGTTTCGCGCGCGGCTGATGATCTCGGCCAGGTGCTCAAAGCGGCAACCCAGGCAAGTTCCTTGCCCGGCGGTTGTTTCCAGCAGGATGCGCGCCCGGATGCGTTTGGTTTGGGCGTGAATCTCGTCAATGGCCGCCGCCACGCGGAGGAGGCCCTGCTGCTCGCCACTGGCCAGGCTGGCGCCGGGGTGGGTCACCACGTAGGCCAGCCCCAACTGTTCGGCACGCTGCAACTCAACGACAAAAGCCTCAATGCCGCGGCGCCAGAGCGCGTCGTCCGGGCTGGCGAGATTGATGAGATAGGAGTTGTGCGCGATGGGGTGGCGGATGGCAAGCTCTTTCAACGCGCCGCGAAAGCGGGCGGCTTCCTCTTCCAGAATGGGCTTTGCCCGCCACTGGTTATTGTTTTTCGTAAACAGTTGCACGCAATCGCAGCCGCAACGCTTGGCGGCTTCAACGGCCTTGTAGTAGCCGCCGGCAATGGACATGTGCGCACCCAGAATGGCCATCACGGCAACATAACATGCCGGGCCAAGCGCTGTAAACCGCTAGCTCAGGTGCCGGCGTACGTCGTCTACTGTTTTTGCCTTCTTGATGATTTTAACCAAGCCGCGTAATTCGGCAACGCCGCTCATTTGACGCACTTGTGGCATCAGCTTGCGGCCAGACTGTCCGAACTTCGTGTCAAGAGCCAGTGCAATCCCCTCACGCAGTCCTTCCGCGCGCCCCTCTTGACGCCCCTCTTGACGCCCCTCTTGACGCCCTTCTTGACGCCCTTCTTGACGCCCTTCGGCACGCCCCCGCTCCAACCCTTTTCGCTCTATGCTCGAAAGATACGGCATTCTTTTCTCCTCTTCATACTGATAAATCTTCTCGCGAAACTGCTCTTCCAACTCATCGGGCAAAACCAAGAACCAGTCCACCAAACGAAATAATTCGAGAACGTCGTCCTTCTTCAGCTTGCGCTCGTACAAACCTTTGACAAGACGAAACTTCCAGGCTTGCCGACGCGCCGTATCGCTACGTGTGGCCTGGGCCTGTAGATTTGTTTGCCCACCTGGGCACGACGGACGATCTGCTGAAACTCCTTGTCCAGCGCATCATAACCGCGGATCCAATCAATATCCGCATGAATCGGTGGGAAAAAGAAGGCGAGGAACGACTGGAGGTACTTGTGAAGCGCGGCTTTCCACGGAGAATCGTAATCAGCCGTCGCGGCGGCTCTTTTTGCCATGTCTTAAAACCCGCGCGCGGCGCGAATGTCGTCAAAATCGCGCAGGTGGTAATCGATCCGCGCGAAGTCCAGCACGCGGCAGAGCCCGCGCAGGGCCACGCCCATGCCGTCAGGGCCGCTAAACCCGCCGAATTGGCCGCCTCCCTTCACGTGCGGCTCCAGGTCAAGAAACACGCCCGGTATGCCTCGACGGTGCAGCCGCTCGTGCAGCGCCGGAATCTCCTCGCGAAAATCGCGCAGAATCAGTTCATGCGCCGAATGCCCGATGTCGGCCGGCACGAAATTCTTCAAAGCGTCTTCATCGACGTGGCCCACGCGCGTCGGCGTTTGCGGATGCCGATAGTCTTTAACATGCAGCCAACCGATGGCCGGCTTCATCGCCTGATATTGAGCGAAGACATCGACCGTCGTGTATCCCTGGCAGAGGATATTGGCCGCGTCGAAAATCAAGACCAAAGCCGGGTGGTTCACCTGGCGATAAATCTCGGCCATGAGTTGTCCCGTCTGGCCGACAAGATTGGCCTCGATCTCCAGCCCGAACGTCAGGTCGGAACGATGGCACGTCTCCGCGATCTGGCCGAGCTGTTCCACCGCCTGGGGCAGGTGTTCGCGCGCATCGGCGCCGCGCGGCGGATAAAATGAAAAACCGCGAATCAGCTTGGTCTCAAAGGCGTGGGCCAATTCGCAAGCGCGCTTGACCTCTTTTTCCATGTATTTCTTGAACGGCACATAGGCGTTGGTCGTGCCGTCTTCAACGTCGACCAGCTTGACCTTGCCGATGGGCGAACCGATCGACGCGACGTTCAAGCCGTACTCGTCTTCCAGGTGGCGAATGGTCTGAATCTCTTTGACCGTCAGCTTCATCACGTTCTTGACGCCCTCGCCGACGTCGATGAAGCGAATGCTATAAAACTGCAGGCCCATCGCGGCGAAGGCCGCGAACTGCTGGACGGCGGTTTTTTGATTGGCGGCTTCATCGGCGAAGCCGCTTAAAATGACACGCGGGTTTTCAGACATGGTGGGGCTCAAGTGCTCGATGGTGTTGAGGCAACATTGTGGCCCAGTGCGGGCCACGAACGCAAGGGGCGGCTACGGCCCGGCTGCTTTTTTCGCCAGCGCCTCCGGCAAGTCCGGCACGCCCTCCGCGCCGGCCGGCACCGTGATGGTCGAACCGCGAAAATCGTCGCCAATCGGTTCGTAGCGGCCGCCTAAGTGCTCGGCCAGAAACGCCTCGGCCACCGCATTGAACGACAGCCGGTTTTCCGGCCGCGCGAAACCGTGCCCCTCGTCGGGGAACAATACATAGGTCACCGGAATCTCCTTCTGCCGCATCAGGCTGACAATCTGGTCTGACTCCGCCTGCTTCACGCGCGGGTCGTTGGCGCCTTGCCCGATCAACAGCGGTCGCGAGATGCGATCGACGTGCGATAGCGGCGAACGCTCCTCCAAAAACTCCTTGCCTTCACGCGTGGTGAAATCGCCCACGCGGTCCTTGAACATCTGCACCATCGGCCGCCAATACGGCGGAATCGTGGACAGCAGCGTCAAGATGTTCGATGGGCCGACCACATCGACGCCGCACGCGAACGTGTCGGGCGAAAACGTGAGTCCCACCAGCGTGGCGTAGCCGCCGTAGCTGCCGCCCATGATGCCGATACGGCGGCGATCGGCGATTCTTTGCTCCACCGCCCAGGCCACGGCGTCGAGCAGGTCGTCGTGCATTTTGCCGGCCCACTCGCGATTGCCCGCGTTCAAAAATTCCTTGCCCAAGCCGGTCGAGCCGCGGAAGTTGACGCTCAGCACCGCATAGCCGCGGTTGGCCAGCCATTGGTGCATGGCATTAAAACCCCACTCGTCACGCGCCCACGGACCACCATGAACATTCAGCACCATCGGCAGCGGTTCCGCGGGCGGATCGTCGCCATGCGGCAGCGTCAGGTAGCTCACCAGTTCCAGCCCATCGCGGGCTTTGATCACCACGGGCTTCATCCTGGCCAGCGACAAGCCGTCCAGATCGTCGCGATTGTTGAACAGGAACGTCGTTTTCTTTGGGTCTCGATCGTAAAGGTAGTATTTTGTCGGCCCGTCGTCGGCGGAGAAAGCGACAATCCAGCGCCGGTTGTCAAGCGACTGGCTGGCGATCGTCAGTTCGCCGTCGGCCACCTTGGCTAGATAATCGAAGTCTTCTTGCACGCTTTCGCGTTGCGGCCGCCATTCTTTTCGCAGATAAGAGAAGGAGACCGCGTCGATGGTGTTCTCCATCGGATCGACCAGCAGTTCGCCGATGTCGGAGCGCTCGTTCTCGGCCAGCACCGTCCGATCTCCGCTCACCAGATCCCAGGCGATGAGGGCGCCGGTGTTTCGTTTGCGGCTGTCAACAAAGTAGAGCACGTCGCCCGCCTTGTTGAAGCCGACCGGCTGCGTGGTCAGCGTGTCTTCCGGCGGCACGGCGAGAAACTTCGTCCACTCGCCGCCGTTTTTTTTCAGCAGTTCACTGGAGCCGTCGGGCAACATGCGCGAGGCGAATCGCACCCGCAGGTCGTCATCGAGCACGTAGCCGGTGAAGTCCTCGGTGTTTTTCTCAATCATCTCGCGGCGGCCGTCGCCGAGTTGGATGCGATACAGATCGTGAACGCTGGGATTGCGATCGTTCAACGACACGATGATCTCGCCGGGCGAACGGTGGCTTAGGCCGGTCACCTGGGCGTTGACCTGCTCAAAGGGCGTGAGGTCGGTGGTTTCACCGACCAGTAGATCGACCATGTACAGGTGCCAGTTTTCGTCGCCGCCGACATCTTGCAAGTAAACCACGTGTTCGTTGGTGTAGGCCCAATAAAAAACGCGAATGCCGCGAACCTTGTCTTTGGTAACCGGCCGCGCGGCGTCGGGCTTGTCGATCGGGCCGACCCACACATTGAGCACGCCATTAACGGGCGCCAGGTACGCCAGCCGCCGGCCGTCGGGGCTGATTTTCGCGCCGGCGCGATCGGGGTTGCCAAACAGCACCTGCCGCGCGATGAGCGGCGTTTTGTCCTGGTCTTTGCTCTGCGTCTTGGGCGTGTGCCGCACTGGTTTATCCTTTCGCTTGGCGTCGGTCTGTTTTTTGGCCGGCTGTTTTTTGGCCGTGGCATCGCCGCGGTCGCTCGTCTCAGCGGCCGGCGGAACGTGTTCCACGTTTCCGTCCGGCGCGGGCACGACCTGCTCGGCTTCGGCGGGCGGTGGCATTTGCTCCACTTCGCGCGGCGCGGCAGGTTTGTTTGGCTGTTGTGCGGCGGGATTGCAACCCGTGAACAGGCAGCCGATGAGGCAGGCGGCCATCCATGTGTGCTTGATCATTCCAGCGTTTCTCATTGATGCTCTTGGGTTTCCGTCGCGCGTCGGCGTCATTATTGTTCGCAAATCCGAGCGTCATGTCAAAGGCGCTCTCTCGCCTGTGGCAAATCTTGAAGTGCGTGCGATTCATCGCCGCTTTCCTTTGTCGCGGGAGATTTGAATCGGTCGCGTCAACGCGGTTACAAGATATCCTGCGGATACGCGTCCACCGTTTTGAGCGCCTCGGCATAACGCACGCCGCAGGTTTTGCCACGATAGGCGGCGATGCTTTCTTTCATAAGTTGCGCGCCGTCGCGCCGGGTCGAATCGTAGGGTTCGTCGCGAACCAACGCCATGAAGCGCCCCAACCAGTCGATGGCGTTTTCCCAAACGTCGCTGACGTCGACATAGGTGTCCGGCTCGAACCCAATCGTGTGCCTTGGCCCGTTGTCGTACATGTATTGGCGGCGCGGCCCGCGCACCGGGCGATTCTCCAATAGCGGGCTCGCATACCGTAAAGCGATCGAAGAAAGCTGTGAAGCGACCACATGGTCGTCATGCCGATCGTGCCGCCAGAGAAACAACGCCACATCTGGCTCGATTTCAGCCACGGCCTTGGCCACGGCGCGTTTCGTTTCGGCGTTTATGTCGAACAGGTGCGATTGAAAGTCGAGATAGCGCGTCTCGACGCCATACTCTCGCGAGATTTCCGCCGTGCCGCGCAACAGTTCTTTTTGCCGCTCGCCGATCGGCGCCCAGTTTGAATAGTCGCCAATCAACGACAGATTGACCACGCGGTAGTGTTTGCGGACGGCCTGTAACATAATGCCGGGCACGCCGAAAACGCAATCGTCGTAATGGGCGCCGATGGCCAGGAGAGTTTTGTTCATGACAATGGCCTTCTCACCATGTTCTTGGTCAGCCTCATCCAACACCCCTCATCTCTCATCCTTCATCGCGGGTGGCCACGGCGAGAATCTCAGCCACATGCATCACGCGCATGGCTTTGCGCTGCCGGCGCAAAAAACCATCGAGATGCATCAAGCACGACATGTCGGTGGCGGTGAGAATCTCCGTGCCGGCCCGCTCGTGGTCGTGAATCCGATCGAGGCCCATCATGGACGATACCGCTTCTTCGT